>NZ_FQXO01000030.1 GCF_900129995.1 Caloranaerobacter azorensis DSM 13643
AGACTGTACTAATGTTTATAATAATAGCATTTAATCTTATGCAATTATATTTCTTTAGGTGTATTAGAGGATTTAGAAAGAAAAGAATGTTGCAGATAGATATTATTGAAGATATAAGAGATGAAAGATTTACTATAGAAGCTGATTGGATAAATCCAATATTTGAAAAAACATAATTAAAAATAAAACTGGAAATTGATTATTAAAATTTCTTGGGGTAGGGGGAGGTGTAACTATTTTTAAGACCTATCGGTCTACAGGCTTCCCAGTTATTCAAGTAAATGTTAAAAAATAAAATTTTAGTAAAAACAAATTTTTTACTGGAAATTTGATGCGAAATCTCTGTTAAATATATATTTCCATTGACATTTATAAAAAAATAGAATAATATATTAATTTGCATTAGATAGAATTTTCAAAATATAATATGATGACGGTGATGACTATGGATAAATATACCATCAAAAAAATTTTAAGCAATAATGTGGTATTAGTTGAAAAAAACAAACAAAATTTAATACTGGTTGGAAAAGGCATCGGTTTCGGAAAAAAGAAAGGTTATGTAATAGAAGATCCTGAAATCATAGAAGAAAAGTTTATATCTTTAAAAGGTTTAAATGAAGATGAATACGAAAATTTTTTAGAAACAGTAGACCCTAAAATCATAGAAATATCTAAAAATATCATCGAAATGGTAGAAAAAGAATTAGGAGAAAAGTTAAATCCAAATATTTATCTAGGTTTTATTGATCATATAAATTTTGCAATAAAAAGGCTAAAAGAAGGTATCGAAATTGTAAATCCTTTTCTTTTCGAAACTAAAATTCTATATCCTGTAGAATACAAACTAGCTGAAAAGGCAGTTGAAATTCTAAAGAAAAATCTAAACATAGATATCCCTAAAGCTGAAATTGGTTTTATAACACTTCACATCTATGGTGGTAGAGGCAATAGAAATAAAAATGAAGCCCTCGAGAATTCTATACTTATTAATAAAATTTTAGAGCTTGTCGAAAAGAAAATTAAGATGAAAATTGACAAAGAATCTTTTATATGCAGAAGATTTATTATGCATCTTATAGGAGTTATAGACAGAGTCGTAAATAACAAATGTCATAAAGATAATTTATTACCTAAAATTAAGGAAGAACTTCAATATGAGTTTTCAATAGCATATGATATATCTAAAATTATGGAAAAAACATTAAAAAAACCCGTACCTGAAAGTGAAATAGGATATATAGCTCTCCATTTACACAAAATCAACAATTTGAAAAAATAATTAAAAAACAAAATATACATTTAAGAATTAAGAACTTTAAATGTCGAAAAAAGCAAAAAAATAAAAAAATGTATTGAATAAGAAAACGTTTTGTGATATAATCCTTTTCTGTGGTTGATAGGTTTAGAAAAAACAAAACCTTCAGCTCCAAAAATTATGTTAATTACCCGTATTTCAATGCAGTTTATCAGGACGCATATTAGACAAAGTCTTGATAAAAGCAATATTGATTTCTTAAAATAATAAAACTTTATTATGATTTCCTATATTTTTAGACAATAAAATATTTATAATTTTTACGTGTTACTGATTCGATCAGGCATGAGTAAAAGGTTTAAATCAGCGGAATAATAACTCATATTCATTATTATTTCGCTCCTTTACTCATGCCTTTTTTAATTATTAAAACCGTTAACAACAAAAGCAAAAAAAGAAAGGGAAAGGTGAGGTAGAAATGTCTAAAAAAGCGTTTGGAGTTTTACAACAAATAGGTAAAGCATTAATGCTTCCAGTTGCTTTATTACCTGCTGCCGGAATACTACTGGCTCTTGGTAATACGTTTCAAAATCCTGTTTTTCTAGCAAAAGTACCTGCCTTAAATGTAGGCTGGTTTCAAGTGGTGGCAAAAGTCATGGAACAATCTGGCGGTATAGTATTTGCTAACTTGCCATTATTATTTGCAGTTGGTGTAGCCGTAGGACTAGCCGGTGGAGAAGGAGTTGCAGGTATAGCCGCAGTAATCGGATACCTAGTTATGAATGTTACAATGGGCATTCTTACTCAAGCTCTAAGGCCAGAAATAGCAGAAAATATTCATGCGTTTACACAAGTTTTAGGAATTCCTACTCTACAAACAGGTGTATTTGGCGGTATTATAGTCGGTATTTTAGCTGCCAACATGTATAAAAAATACTACACCATCGAATTACCTCCATATTTAGGTTTTTTCGCAGGAAAGAGATTTGTTCCAATTATTACAGCATTTTCTTCATTACTTCTAGGTATTGGAATGGTATTTATATGGCCTACAATTCAAGGATTTTTAAATGCATTTTCTTATAGATTGATCGATGCAAATAAAACATTAGCAGCATTTATTTTTGGTGTAGTTGAAAGATCATTGATACCATTTGGATTACATCATATTTTCTATGCACCATTCTGGTTTGAATTTGGCGAATATATAGACAAAGCTGGAAATCTTGTACGAGGAGATCAGGCTATATTCTTTGCACAGCTTAAAGATAATGTAACTTTAACTGCTGGTACTTTTATGACAGGTAAATTCCCATTCATGATGTTCGGTTTACCAGCAGCGGCTCTTGCTATATACCATGAAGCTCGTGAAGAACATAAAAAATATGTTGCTGGTATTATGGCATCAGCAGCACTTACGTCATTCTTAACAGGTATTACCGAACCAATTGAATTCACTTTCTTATTCGTAGCACCAGCTTTATTTGCAGTTCATGCAATCTTTGCGGGTTTATCATTTATGATTATGCACATTCTAAATGTCAAAATTGGTATGACATTTTCAGGTGGAGTTATAGACTTCTTACTATTTGGTGTACTTCCTAATCGTACTGCTTGGTGGCTAGTTATAGTAGTTGGATTAGCATTTTCAGTAATATATTACCTTGGCTTCAGATGGGCAATACGTACATTCGATATAAAAACTCCTGGACGTGAAAAAGATCCAAATGTAAATATTGAGAATAAAGTATTAAAAACTGGAGATTTAGCAGTAAATGTATTAGAAGCACTTGGAGGAAAAGAAAACATCAAAACACTAGATGCTTGTATTACTCGTTTACGTGTAAGTGTCCATGACATAAGCAAAGTAGATAAAGAAAGATTAAAAAGTCTTGGTGCTGCCGGAGTTTTAGAAGTTGGAAACAATATACAAGCTATATTTGGTCCAAAATCAGATCAATTAAAAACTCAAATTAAAAACGTAATGGCAGGCAAAATAACAAGTATACAAAGTCAAAACAATGATGATGACAAAAAAGATATTAAAGTAGTTAAAGGCGAAGATTTATTCGTTTCTCCTTCAACTGGAAAAATATTAGAATTAAAAGATGTCCCTGATGAAGTATTTTCAAGCAAAATGATGGGAGACGGTTTTGCAATAGAGCCAACAGATGGAGAAGTAGTATCTCCAGTAAACGGTAAAATAGCAACGTTATTCCCAACTAAACATGCAATAGGAATTTTAGCCGATAATGGACGTGAAATATTAATTCACTTCGGAATAGATACAGTAAATCTTAAAGGAGAAGGGTTTGAAGCACTCGTTAATCAAGGAGATACAGTAAAAGCGGGGCAGCCTATTCTCCGTGTAAATCTTGATAAAGTAAAAGAAAAAGCGCCTTCAGTAATAACTCCAATAATCTTCACAAATCTTTCTGAAGGTGAAAAAGTAGTATTTGAAGCAGGTAAAAAAGTAAAGGCTGGAGAGAAAAATATAGTTAATATAAATAATTAGGTTAATTTGACTATTTAAAAGAAACTGTCACCGGGCTTGAGGCTAATAGCTTAAATAAAATTTAATATTGCCTATTGATTACAAGCTATTAGCTAAAAGCCCAAGTTTAAAAAATACTGTCATAGGAGGAGATATGTAATGGAAAAAACAGTTAAAATATTAAATGAATCAGGATTACATGCTAGGCCAGCATCAGTATTTGTAAAGACAGCATCACAGTTCAAATCAGATATTAAAATTAAGTTTAATGGAAATATTTTAAATGCAAAATCTATAATGAACTTAATGAGCTTAGGATTAAAAAAAGATGATGAAATAAAACTTATTATAGATGGGCCAGATGCTGAAGAAGCAATGGAAGCTTTAGTAAAGCTTATAGAATCTAAATTTAATGAAGCCTAGAAAGGAGTATTCATATGAAAATCGGAACAGGAGCTTCACCGGGTATAGCATTTGGAAAAGCTTTAGTGATAAAGAATGAAGAATTAGTTATCGAGAAAAAAAGCGTTGAAAATATAGAAGAAGAAAAAAATAGATTTGAAAAAGCCGTAGAGGAATCTAAAGCGCAACTTCTAAATATAAAAGAAAAGGCAGCAAAGGAACTTGATGAAGGAAAATCGGCTATATTTGATGCACATATTATGATTTTAGAAGATCCCGAACTAATTTCAAGTACTCTAAATAAAATAGAAAGTGAAGGCGTAAATGCAGAATATGCATTTAAAGAAATCATAGAACAATTCATAGCCATATTTGAAGCTATGGACAATGAATATATGAGAGAAAGAGCTTCAGATTTAAGAGATGTATCAGGTAGAGTATTCAGAAATTTAATGGGAATAAAGGTAATTGATTTATCAGTATTAGATGAAGAAGTTATATTAGTAGCCGACGATTTGACACCTTCAGAAACAGTAAACATGGATAAAGAAAAAGTATTAGGATTTCTTACAAATATAGGTGGAAGAACTTCTCATACCGCAATAATGGCAAGAACACTAGAAATTCCAGCAGTTGTTGGACTAAAAGACATCACAGAAGTTTTAAAAGAGGGCGATATAGTAGCATTCAATGGAGAAACAGGAGAAGTAATAATCAACCCTAGTGAAGAAGAAATGAATCACTACAAAGAATTAAAAAACAAACATGAAAAAGAGAAAAAAGAACTACAAAATCTAAAAGGTAAACCAAGCATAACAAAAGACGGATACAAAGTAGAAATAGTAGGGAACATAGGAACACCAAACGACATAGAAGGACTAATCAAAAACGATACTGAAGGTGTAGGGCTTTATAGAACAGAATTCATTTACATGGACAGAGACACGCTTCCAACAGAAGAAGAACAATTCGAAGCATACAAAAAAGTTCTACAAGCAATGAATCCAAAACCAGTAGTAATAAGAACACTAGACATAGGAGGAGACAAAGAAGTCAGCTACTTAAACATAGACAAAGAAATGAATCCATTTCTAGGATACAGGGCAATAAGACTATGTTTAGACAAAGCAGAAATATTCAAAGTGCAATTAAGAGCACTACTTAGGGCAAGCATATATGGAAATCTAAAAATAATGTTTCCAATGATATCAAGCCTAGAAGAACTTCTAGAAGCCAAGAAAATACTAGAAGAAGCAAAAAGAGAACTAGACAACGAAGGGGTAAAATACGCCTCAAACATAGAAGTAGGAATGATGATAGAAGTTCCATCAGCTGCAATAATATCGGACATACTAGCAAAAGAAGTAGATTTCTTCAGCATAGGAACAAACGACTTAATACAGTACACTACAGCAGTAGACAGAATGAATCAAAAGATACGACATCTATACAACCCATTTAATCCAGCTGTAATAAGATTAATTAAAATGGTAATAGACAATGGACATAAAGAAGGAATTTGGGTTGGTATGTGTGGAGAGATGGCAGGAGACAAGAGAATGATACCTATTCTTTTAGGACTTGGATTAGATGAATTTAGTATGAGTCCTATATCTATACTTCCTGCAAGAAAACTTATCAGATCTCTTAACAGTAAAGAAATGAAAAAATTGTCAGATGAAATACTTAAAATGAATACAGCCGAAGAAATAGAAAAATTTATTGAAAATTATTTTAAATAAACTATTTGGGCTGAAAACTAATAGCCTCTATGGCTATTAGCTTTCAGCCCATTTTTAATACCATTAAAAAACAAACAACATTAATTATTTAAAATTATCTTGCAAGCTCATACAAAGCCTTTGCATATAACTTTGTTATTTTAATCAAATCATCTACAGCTATATATTCATCTTTCTGATGAGCTAATTCTTCTTGTCCAGGGAATAACGGCCCAAATGCTACAGCATTTTTCATGGCTCTTGCATAAGTTCCGCCACCTATCGTAATAGGTTTACTATCATAATCGCCAGTAACTTCTCTATAAACACTCATTAATTTTTGAACAAGTGTATCTTCACTTGGAATATATATAGGTGGTAAATGTTCTATATGTACTATCCTTACTCCTGTACCTTTCAATTCTTCCTCCATTCCGTTATAAATATCTTCACGCTTATATTTTATCGGATATCTTATATTTACCGAAACTTTAACCCCTTCCTCATTCATATCAATAACGCCAACATTAAATACTAATTTACCAGATACAATATCTTCAAATCCGCATCCTATAGATTGCCCATTATATTCCATGCCTATCTTTCTATTGTATAATTTAACAAATTCGCTTGCATCACAATCACATTCAATTACTTCTCCTAAAAATGCAATCAATTGAGAAATAGCATTTTTACCCGCCTGCGGAGTACTGCCGTGTGCAGATATTCCGTAAGACTTAATTATTACCTGCTTTCCTCTATCATCTAATGAAAGTTTATACCCTGTCTTTTCTACAAATTTATCTAATTTTTCCTTAACAAACTTTTTCTTTTCATCGGCCACTTCAAGAAGAGCCTCACAATAATCCGGAACCATATTAGGCCTATTACCGCCTTTAATATAATTTATCTTAACCGCACAATCGCATTTCCTTTCAAACTTTTTCTCGATATTAAAAATCAATATGCCCATTTCACCATTTATAACTGGGAAATCAGCATCTGGCGTAAAAGCTAAATTTGGAGCTTTTACTTTTTTAAGATAATAATTTATACCACCCCACCCAGATTCTTCATTAGTTCCAAATATTATTCTTATTTTCTTATTAAGTTTAACTCCAGATTCTTTTATAGCCTTCATAGCATATAAAGATGCTATTGTAGGCCCCTTATCATCAATGGCTCCTCTACCGTATATTTTCCCGTCATGTATTTCAGCAGCATATGGCGGATAAGTCCAACCATCACCTTCTGGAACAACATCTAAATGCACCAATACTCCTATAACATCCTCTCCTTCTCCTAAATCTGCATGTCCCGCATATCCATCAACATTTAAAGTTTTAAAACCCATACTTTCAGCCAATCTCAATGCATATTCAAGAGCTTCATTAGGTCCTTCACCAAATGGCATACCCGGTTTTGGCTCACCTTCAACACTCTTAATTCTTATAAGTTCTTGAGTCGATTTAATAATATCATCTTTATAGCCGTCTATTATTTTTTCAAAATTCATAATAAACCCTCCTGTTCTTTTAAATTTTTTTAAATTAAAAATTTTAATATAGTCATTATAACTTATTCTATATACTGTCTCTTTTTCCTTTATAACTTATATGTCTATTAAATATTACATACCTATTTGGTTAAACTAATAGTAAAAAATAATATAGTATTAAACTCGTACTTCATCATAATATTCAGTTTGACTAAAAAATATAACATAAAGGGTGGTTCTATATTGAAAAAGAAAATAATATTAATATTAACCATAATTAGTCTAACAATATCTTCATTTTTAATTCATGCTAAATATTTAAATTTTCTATCACTTAATAACTTTACATTAGGTGATAGTTTCCTTATTTGGGCTATATCTTTATGTTTATTAATATATTATTTAAAACTTGACAGTAAACCACAGCTAGTCCCTGCAGCCATTACTAATGAAAAGAAAAAAAATGATGATGGCTCTAAAGATAATAACAAGCCAAAAATCTCATTTAATGATGTTGCAGGATTAGATGAAATAAAAGAAGAACTTCAAGAAGTTATAGATTTTATCAATAATCCTGAAAAATATAATAAAATGGGAGCTAAAATTCCAAACGGCATACTTTTTTATGGGCCACCTGGTACTGGCAAAACTCTCCTAGCTAAAGCCGTAGCAGGTGAAACTAATTCATCTTTTTTCTATGCCAGCGGTTCAGAATTTGTAGAAAAATATGTAGGTGTCGGTGCAAAAAGAATAAGGACTTTATTTGAAAAAGCAAAAAAAGAAGCTCCTAGCATAATATTCATCGACGAAATAGATGCAATAGGTTCAAAGAGAAATCTAGACAGTAATAATGAAAAAGATCAAACATTAAATCAGTTGCTAATTGAAATGGACGGTTTTAATAAAAATCAAACTATCATCGTAATAGGTGCTACAAATAGACTTGATTTACTAGACGAAGCCCTACTTAGGCCAGGAAGATTCGACAGACATATATATGTCGGCAACCCTAATGTAAGAGCTAGAGAAGAAATATTAAAAGTCCATACTAAAAATAAACCATTAGACTCTAGTGTAAAAATTAAAGAAATAGCCAAAAAAACTCATGGATTTTCAGGAGCTCAATTAGCTAACATAGCAAACGAAGCTGCTATAATAGCCGTAAGGAAAAATAAAACTATAATAGATATTGAAGATTTTAATTCCGCTATAGAGAGAGTAATTGCTGGATTAGAACTAAAACATCCGTCAATTTTATTTAAAGAAAAAAGGATAGTTGCTCACCATGAAGCAGGGCATGCGCTAATAGGCAAACTGTTAAAAGTCGATATAATTCAAAAAATTTCTATAGTGCCTAGAGGGCAGGCTTTAGGATATGTATTAAAATTTCCTGATGAGGACAGATATCTCCATACAAAAGAAGAACTCATTTCTAAAATCATGGTTCTTCTAGGAGGAAGAGCTGCCGAAGAAGTTATATTTAACGAAATAACAACCGGTGCAAAAGATGATTTATCTAAAGCCACTGAAATTGCCCAAGAAATGGTATGCAGCTATGGTATGAGCTCTTTAGGAAATATAGCTATCAAAGAACAATATATAAAATATAATATAGATAAAATAGACAAAGAAATAAAAATGATAATAGATGATTGCTATAAAAAAACTATAAAATTAATTAAAGAAAACAAAATAATCCTTATAGAAATTGCAAATTACCTTCTTGAATATGAAACTATCGAAAATAATGAATTAGAAAACATAATTTCTAAATATGAAACTCCTATAAAATCTGCCACTTAATTCGTGGCACTTTTTCTTTTTTATAATATTTTAAGGCACATTTTTTATATTAAATAATATTTTATAGTAGAACTATATTTTTATTATTTCCCCATTATCTTATAAAGCAGGTGATACTGTGCAAAAAACAATATATATTTCTCCAATTATGGATACTTTTATAGATAGCTATTTAAAAAATAAAAATTTCTCAAATCAAACCCACTACTTTTTAGGACACTTTAAATCATCTACAAAATACCGAATACTATTAAAATTTGATTTGAGCAGTCTTCCCAAAAATTGTAATATAATCAATGCAAAATTGACTCTTTTTTGTATACGAAATGACTATATGGAACAGGAAAATACCTTTAGTATACATCCTATAACTAGAAAATGGAATGATAAAAATGTAAACTATTTAGATCAGCCTAAATATGATAAAAGCAGAAAAATACAAACTAAAATCAATTGCCATCTATGGGAACCTATAAGTTGGGATATAACCGAATATGCTAGAGAATGGTTAAAAAACCCGAGAAAAAACTTTGGTATAATCATAAAAGCTGAAAACGAAAAAGATAAAGCATCTCTATTAGGGCTTTGCAGTCAAAGACATAATAATAAGGACTGGAGGCCTAGACTAGAAATTACATTCACTATAAAAGAAAAAAGAGAAATATATTTAAAACCTATACCTAAAATCGCTATCGTTACTCCCCAGTTTTTTGAATGGGATGGTAATGGATGTTTATTTGGCGGTGGAGAACGATATTTAATTGATTTAGCTAAACTCCTGCAAAAACTTGGATATGAAGTAGATGTCTTTCAACCGTCAATATACGAAGAATGGGAGAGAAGTTATGAAGGTATTAAAATAAAAGGGATTGGAAATCCGGGTTTTCATCAAGATTTCTTTATAAGGCTCAATAAAATGTTCTATCAAATAACCAAAAATTATGATTACCATATATATTTCAATATGGACGTAACATATCCGCACGTATTCCCTAACTCTATCTGTATAAGTCATGGTATCTGGTGGGACTCATCTGAACGTCAATGGTGGCGTTCTAAACTTTGGTACAGCAGATTATTTCAAAGTATTAATGCCGTAGATTTACTCGTATCTGTAGATACAAATACAATAAATTGGCTGAATGCAGTCAATCCAAATCTCAAATGTAAAAAAGTATATATCCCTAATTATGTAGATTTAGAAACGTTTAAACCAAGCAAGACTGAACCAATCAATAAAAAATATATTAAGATACTATATCCTCGTAGATTACATCCAGGCAGAGGATGGACTGTTTGTAAAAATGTAGCCGTCGAACTAGTCAACGAATATGACAATATCATATTTTCTTTTGTCGGAAGAGGAGATAAACAGTCTGAAAAACACATGAAAATTTTTGCATCTAAACACCCTCGAATAGAATACACTTGGTATGAAATGAACGAAATGTATAAGGCTTATAAAGATGCAGATATAGTCCTTATTCCATCATTATATTCAGAAGGAACTTCTCTTTCACTACTTGAAGGCATGGCATGCGAAAAGCCAATAATTGCAGGATTAGTAGGAGGACTCACTGATTTAATAATCCACGGTTACAATGGATATTTAATAGAGATAAACAAGGAAAATTTAAAAAACGCAATCATTAAACTTATAAATAATCCTGAATTAAGAAAAGATATGGGAAAAAATGCACGTAAAATATCTGAACATTTTTCTAAAAAAATCTGGGAAGAACGCTGGAAAAAAATAATACTTCAACAATTCCCTATCAACTAACATAAACGAGTCAAGGGATATCCCTTGACTCATAGAATTTCTTTAATAACTCTTTTAGCATTTTTAAAAAATATCTTTTCTATTTCTTCAGATGAAAAACCGTTCTTCTCTAATACATATAATAATTTATCCATCTTACTGATGTTACAAATCTCTAATTCACAACTAATTCCATCATAATCAGAACCAATTGCTATTACATCAATTCCCCCAACTTTTCTAATATGTTTAATATGCATAACTATATCTTCTATCTTACTTACATAACTATCACTCAAAAAAGCTGAACAGAAATTTATCCCCATTACCCCACCTTTTTCAGCAAGTATTTTTATCATCTCATCTGTCAAATTTCTTGGGTGATTTCTTACAGAACGGGCATTTGAATGAGACGCTATAAACGGCTTTGTAGATATTGAAGCTACATCAAAAAACCCTTGATCGGACAAATGAGAAACATCTATAATCATTCCAAGTCTATTCATTTCTCTTACAACTTCTCTACCAAAAGGTGTAAGTCCTCTAGTCATATATTCTCTTTTATAATTTGGATAGCCTATTTGATTAGGATAATTCCATGTGAGAGTTATTAACCTTACACCTAATCTATAAAAATTTCTTAAATTATATAACTTACCTTTTAACATTCCACCTTCTTCTATTGTAAGAAAAGCTGATATTTTACCATTTGATTCATTTTGAACCATTTCCTGATAACTTCTAGCTATTGCAATTTTTTCATTATTTTTTTCAAGTTCTTGATAAAATCTATCTAACATTTTTAAACAATACTGAAAATAATCATCTACTTTTTCAATGTCTATATAGAGAGCAAAAAATTGAGCTAAAGAATTTGCCTTAATTAACTTTTCAAGATCAACATGAAAATCATTTTCTTTTAATTCCGCTTTATTTTCAGCCATGATAATTTTACTCATAGTATCACAATGTAAGTCAATCAATTTCATCTAAAACTTCCCTTCCCTTATCAACTAAATATTTTAAAATTACTATATAATCATAATACCAGAAAAAATTTGAAAACGAAAATTTATGTAAAAATATACATAAAAAGAGTCATGATTTTTCATGACTCTCAGACTGTTGACAAACTTATATTTTTCAATATTTATGAAAATGAAAGCGAATGCTTGAAAGAATTTAGTTAAAAAACTAGGCGAAAATTTTTGAGAAAATCCGTAGGTTTGACAGGAGGTCAAACCAGCATCCTACAAGACAGGAGGTCTTGATTAGGTGCGTTAGGATTTTCTAAAAATTTGAGCCTTAAGTTTTTTCTAAATTCGTCCGCATGAGCGTCATTTTCATAAAACATTTTACTTTGTCAACAAGCTCAGAGTCATAATTTTTCATGACTCTCTTAATATTAAATCATATTTAATACCATTCCGGTAAAATAAGGAATCAACCAGATAAACCAGACTAATAAACTAAACTTGTGAAAGTTTTTCATTGATTTTTGATCTTTCTTTAATAAAACTATTGTAGCCCAAACTGCATGAAACAGCATAAGCAAAATAGCAATTAGTCCAGTAACTCCATGTACATTAAACTTAAAGCCTCCACTTATTTTTCCCATAAGTGTTGTCCCTAAAGTATCAAAGGCAAATCCTATCCAGAAAAATACTAAATGCCATGTTTTAAGTATGCCGGCTATTTTTTCACTCCATACTCCAATAGTATAACAAACCAATGCACTCGTTATAAAAATAATAGCAAAATTTAACATAGACATTACTCCTTTCAGCACCTATCCAGTACTTTTTTTAATGTCTGAAGCCCATCAAAAATGACTTTCATATCTTCTTCACTTACTTTTTCGAAGACTTTTTGAAAATAACTATTTATAGTTTTGTGAAAATATTCACCTATTTCACGGCCTTTATCTGCAAGTTCGATGTATGTTATCCTTTTATCCTCACTACTTCGTGTTTTCTTTAATATTTTTTGCTTCTCAAGCCTATAAATTATTCCTGAAACTGTACTATTAGCAAGATTCATTTTCTTACTTATTTCGCTAACCTTTAATCTTTTATTCTTTACAAGTATCCTAATAAGCATTATTTGCGGAACGGTTAATCCAGTATTCTCAAATTCATGCCTCAAATTGCTATTAATCTTTGAATTTATTTCCCTTATTAATAAACCAATTTCCAATCCCTTTATTTCATTTGACACATCATCACTTCCCACCACATTCTCGTATTTTTTCAATATTTCTTCCTTTCGCTTCGGTTTAAAAATGTCTTAACGTCATGATAGGATGTCTAAAAAATATCCTCCATCCTGAAAACTTCATGACTTCTTTAATTCTATCTTTGTGTTCTTTATCATAACATTTTATGTTACAACTAGCACAGCTCTTTTTATTATTCCCAAAAGGACATTTTGAAAGCCTATAGAAAGCATATTCCATTAGTTCTTTGCAATCTGGACATAAATTTTCTTCTGTACCATGCTTCTTTTTACAATATAATTTAATCATTTCCTCCAATAGTCTCTTTTCATTCTCTAGTTTATCCATTATATTTCACCTTCATTATTAAATATTTCGCATGCGAACTATTATTAGTATACTATTATCGGATAAAAAATACAATAGTGTTTATAATTTTAATGTATATCTTTTAATAATTTCTTTACATTTTTCGCAACTCTTTCAGCAAAAATTAGAACTCTTTCTTTTTGTTCTTCGTTTCCATCTTTTATACATACGGCACCAAAATGAGTATATGGTGAGTATTTCCTGTTTCACTATGATAAATTATTGCAATTTTCATTTTAACTCATATCCTTTTTTATTATTAGCAAAAATATTCCGGTGGTAACCCACCGGAATATTTTTATATCCTGTCAAGTAAATGAAGAAGTCTGTATATGATGGCTGCAGCCTGTGCTCTTGTTGCATTGTCTTTTGGCGCAAATGTTGTTTCGTCTACTCCATTTACTATTCCTTTGTTATAAGCTACACCAACTAAATCTTTTGCCCAATCAGATATAGAATCTCTATCAGCAAAATTAATATCTTTATGACTATAATCCATATTTGGTGCTATATATTTTAGAGCTCTAACTATCATTGCAGCCATTGCTTCTCTCGTTATTCTATCATTTGGATTAAATTTACCTTTATATCCAGTAACTATTCCCAAACTAGCTGCTGTTTCTACAAATTCTTTATACCAAACTCCGTCTGGTACATCATAAAATCTTACTTTATCTTCACCTGCTTCTAAATCTAATGCTTCAACCAATAATTTTGCAAATTCTGCTCTAGTTACAGCTTTATTTGGTGCAAAGTTTACTCCGTCTAATCCATCTACTATATGTCTTGCAGCAAGAACTTCTATCTCCTCTTTTGCCCATGATGTATCGACATCAGCAAATGTCTTATTATATTCCATTACCATATATTTACTGAAATGTTTTGCTTCAAATACTATCTTATCTCCATCTTTTACATTTCCGCCGACATATTGCAATGAATCTTCTTTTTCATTGTAATAATATACTCCAATCTTTCTCTTGTCAAATACTTTTTCGGCATCAAATTTAATAGTTACTACAATAGGTTTACTAAATTCAAGTTTTCTTTCATCTTTTTTAGATTTAGCTGTCAAATAGAAGTCTAAAGACTGTGATACCAATTTATACCCTTTTTGTTTTACTTTAGTTATTATCTCATCTGACTCTTTTTTATTGAGTTTCTTAACCACAATATTTACTTGTTCTTTCTCATCTACCTTTACAGACGATGGATCAAATTCCAACATCGCTTCTCCTGTATTAATTAACAGTTTTTTACCAAATTCTGATGCCTTTAAAACCGAATTAGAAGATATAGTTACTGAAACTTGCTTAAATTCTTCTTTTTCACCTTTTACTACATCTATTTCTACAATATCACTTCCTTCATTTTTTATTTTTTGTATTAATTTATTCTCATCAGTTCTAATTTCAGCTTTCTTATCTCCATTTTTATCTTTCGTTATTATTAAAGTTCCTAAATCTTTTTTCTTTTCATCTTTTACTTCATTACCCTTTTCTTTATTATTTTTTTCTTCATAGTTATATTTACTATTATCATTGTTATTATCATTATTGTTATTATTATTATCTTTATCTCCAGTTGGTTCATTTGGAGAAGATTTTGATTTTACCGTTATTACTATCTTATCTTGAATGTCTCCTGATTTAGCTGTTATTTCTACTTTTCCTTCTTTCTTTCCTGTTACTTTTCCTTCATCATCTACTGATGCTATACTATCGTCTGATGTTTCCCATTTTACTTTTCCTATTTCTTCTTCTGTTGCATCTTTTCCATTACTCATTTTCCCATTTATACTTAAATCTATTGTTTCGCCTACTTCTATGTTAGTTTTTTCTGCATTTATTTTTATACTTTCTAATTTTATTTGTATTTGAGGACATAAAACTACAGTTCCACCATCAGACATGCTTGGTATCGAGAAAGTTACACGATTTTCGTCATCAACAGTATATACATTTCCACTATACTCATCTACTACCTTATCTCCTGCTTCAAACGGTACTTTTACTGTTATTGTCTTTTCTTCATTTTTAACGTTTAGAACAATCACAATTGACTCATCACCATATTTTCTTTCAAACACAAGATATCCTTCTTCATCAGAACCGGCAATCTTGTTTCTTATACCTTTTGCCATTACCTTTGAATGAGCCTTTCTTATATTTAAAATTTTCTTATAATGCTCTAATACATCATTCCCTTCTACTTTATCCCAAGTCATGTCATACCTGTTAGTGTAATATGGATACTCTGCCTTACCTGACATTCCTAACTCTTCACCATAATAGATAACTGGCTGTCCTTTTGCTGTTACTTGTAATGATGCAGCAACTTTTAATTTACCTAAATCTCTTCCTACTCGTTCTAAAAATCCATCCTCATCATGGCTTCCTAAAAATTGTCCAAATGTAGCTGTATTATTTAAAATACCATTTCGTTTTTCAAGATATTTTTCTACATCATCGATTTCACCATTTACAAAGTTCTGTGCAGTATATTTGAAGTGGAAATCTAATAGTGAATCCATCTTGCCACTTCCCAAATCTCCCATAGTATTTTCTGGGCCTGCACCGAATGTTTCACCTATCAATTTGAAATCAGGTTTTACCTTTGTCAATTCATTCTTAAATGCCATCCATGTTACATCATCAACATGTTTAACAGTATCCACACGGAAATAGTCTATAGTATTACCTTTCTCTGTTCTGCCAAGTTCCTTAACCCAAGCCACCTGCCAGTTGATAATTTTTTCTCTAACTTTAGGATCTTCAGTTTTAACATCAGGCAATCCTGCTAACTCCTGTGTTATAGGATCTCCATCTGAAGGATTCTCACGAAGCATTCCTTTAAATCTTTCCCTATCTTCATCTGTTGGGAAATTAGGTATACCCTTTCCAATACCAGGGTCATTTTCTTTTAATCCATATCCAATATGGTTAACAACCACATCAACCATAATCTTAATGCCGCGTTCATGTGCCTCATCAATTAATCTGTGGAAATCCTCTAAAGTACCAAAATGAGGATTTAGTTTTTCAAAGTTACTTGCCCAATATCCATGATATCCGTAATAAGGTGTAATATGTGGATTTTCTGCATGTCTTGTATCAAACTTAATGTTTTCAACAATCGGTGTAATCCAAATTGTATTTATCCCTAATTCTTTCAAGTAATCAAGTTTTTCAATAATACCAGCAAAATCTCCACCGTGATAAGTACCGGGCTTACTTGTATCATAACCTATGTTATATGGATCGTTATTGCTCTTATCCCCGTCATTAAATCTGTCTGTAACTATAAAGTATATCCTTGCTTCATCCCAATCAAAATCGAGTTCTCCAACAGATAACCTTGGTTTTACTTCAACTGTTACATCTTTAAAGTGTTCTTTTCCATACTCATCAATTACCTTAATAGGAATTGTTTTAGTTCCTGCCGTTACATCATCTCTTACTGCAATACTAATTTCTTTTAATTCATCACTTATAGGCAGCTCTTTACTTCCTCCTAATGCACTTAAATCTGCATAAATTCCTTTAACTTTCACAGGTTCTCCATCAGAAGTAATTTCTAGACTCAACACCGCATTTTGGTTGTAATCAATTTCATTTGGTGTAATCGATGCTTTTATATCTAATTTTAAAGTCTTATACACAATATATGACTTTCCATCTTCATTAACGTTTTTAGGATCTGGTATTTCAATTGTTTCTCCATCTTTAGTAACAACAAAAGAATATTCATGTGTACCTTCTGAAATATCTCTTAAAGCATAAACATACAATTCATCTTCTGGTATATATTCCATATCATACTCTTTACCATCTATTTTAACCTTCACGCCGTCAAGTGTATCCATAGCATCATTTCTGTAAAGCTCTTCATCTCTATAGTAGAAAGTAACACCGCCATTTTCTAATACAGGGCCATTTACCGAAGGAATTGTCTTAAATTCCTTTACCATACTTGTTACTATAACCTTTGTTATAACTTGATCAGGATCTACTTTAATGTATCTATCTTCTTGAATATCTTGTTTTGCAGTATTCCAATCTGTACCTTTTCTTAATATAAACCCTACCTCTTTTGTATCTGGACTAATTTCAATATTTGCAATCGCTGCTCCATCTTCTACTTTTTCAAAATCAATTTGTCCATCTCTTACTCCAGTAAACCAAACCCATAAATTCCAATCAGTATAATCTTTATCCGGCCTTATATACTTAAATCTTATATATCTTTTTACATACTCTTTCACTTCTATTTTATGTTCATAAGTTACTTCACCAGCTTTTACTATAATAGTTACCTTCCCTGGGCTTATACCTGTAACTTCTCCATTTGAATCAACAACGGCTATTTCAGTATTAGAAGATATCCATTGTACCGATGCATTTGTCATTTCTTGGCCATACTGATCTTTTACTGTTGCAGTAAGCTGTATTTTTCTTGTAGCAAAAACTGTATTCTCTCCTGTTACTATAATTTCAGAAGGAACTAATTTGCCAACATGTACAATTATTGTCTCCTCAATATCTCCAACTTTAGCAGTAATAACTGCATCGCCATTTTTAACAGCAGTAATTCTTCCATTATTTACAATTGCAACATTTTCATCAGAAGATAGCCATTCAATTGGCTGATATAACATAGGCTTTCCATTCTGATCTTTTACTACTGCCTTTACATTTCTTACATCTCCAACCTCTAATCCTATTTCTTTTGCATCAAGCTCAATGCTAGTTGGAACTGGTGTATAATCATTAGCTTTATCATAAAGAACCATCATTGAAAGCCCTTCTACAGTAACTGTAGAACCTTTTATAGTTTCTATAACCTCTGTTCCTGCCTTTTTATCATTTACAACTATATTCCATGTATCAGAATCATTAGGAAGATTTACATCTACTGAATGTTTATTAGCATTATATATAACTACTATATTTCTCCATGTATCATTGTTAGCATAATCTTTTAGCTTATATGCAACAACATTTCCATCTTGTCTTAAGATTTCAATATTAGATTCTACATCCTTTTTAGTTGTCATCCTAAATGCAGGATGAGCCTTTCTCAACTCAATAAGCCCTTTATAGTAATCAAATACAGGTTTAAATTTCGCTTTATATTCCCATCTAATCTTATTGATTGCATCAGGACTCTTATAACTATTATGATCTCCAAATTTAGTTCTTAACAACTCATCTCCCGCATGAATGAAAGGGATACCTTGAGAAGTTAATACAATACCATTTGCAAGTAAAGAACGCTTAACAGTCTCGTTTTCTAAAACGTTATTTAAATCAACGGCATGATGCACAGTTGCTGCATTTACTGCCTCATCTACGCTATCGTACTTTTCAGCATCTTCTCCAATTAACTTTCCATCTCTTATATGAATAAAGCCTTCCTTTTCTTCTAATCCTTGAGTCTTAATGATTTTATCCCAAAGATTTAAGTTGTCATGAGCGGTTACATAATTAATAGTCTCTGTAGGACTATCTGTAAAATCATTTACCGATCCCATTATCCCTTTTACGATAGCATACTCTTTTCCTTGCTCTCCTGTCGCAAATCCTTTACTTGCATCATCACTTCCACCTTTGATAGCTCCACGTAAATTATCATTAAATACTGCAAAACCCTTTCCTCTTTGCTTTCCTTTTGTAGTCTGCAATTCATTCGGTAATGAAGAACCTCCTGCCTGCCATGGCTCTCCATAAACTAATATTGTAGGATCAACTTTTTCATGTAGTTCTTTTGCTATTTCTGACATTGTCTGTACATCTATAAGCCCCATTAAGTCAAATCTGAATCCATCTACATTATACTCTTCGGCCCAATATCTCACAGAATCTTTAATATATTTTCTAACCATTGGCCTCTCGGTAGCAACTTCATTTCCACATCCAGAACCGTTTGTAAATCTTCCTATATCATCCGTACGATAGAAATATCCTGGAACAATTTTATTAAATGGCCCATTTTCAACACTAAATGTATGATTATACACTACATCCATTATCACTCTTATACCTTTATTATGAAGTGCCTGAACCATTTCTTTAAATTCTTTTATTCGCATCACAGGGTTTTGTGGATCTGTAGAATATGAACCCTCTGGCACATTATAATTTTGTGGATCATATCCCCAATTAAATTTTGGATCTTTTGAATTAGGATCATCTACTGTCAATTCATTTACTGTCTTAAAATCAAAAGAAGGTAATAAATGAACATGAGTTACTCCTAATTCCTCAAGACTATCAATTCCTGTTTTTATGCCGTTATATGTTGTACCTGTTTCTGTGAATGCCTTAAATTTACCCTTATTAACTATTCCAGAATTTTCGTCTATAGAGAAATCCCTTACATGTAGCTCATATATAACCGCATCTGTTGGATTAATCATAGGTGGCTTATATCCCGGATTCCAACCTTCAAAATTCGTTTCTTCTAAATCAACTATAGCTGTTCTTTGTCCATTCGCAGAAACTGCTTTTGCATATGGATCTACTGCATAATTTACTGTACCATCAGCAAATTCTACTCTATACATATAATATTTTCCTTTTAAATCTTCATTAACAGTTAAAGTCCATACTCCATTTTCTTCACGGCTCATCTCTATTTCTCTTCCGCCGCTATGATCTTCAACTATTCCAAATGAATTATAATCTCCTGCATCATCATATAGTGCAACACTCACTTTTTTAGCCGTAGGTGCCCATACTTTAAATGTACTCTTTTCCTTTGTATAAGTTAATCCTAAATCATTACCGTCATAATAAAATTTAGGATCGTCCAATATTTTTCTCATTGTTACTATACAGCCTTTAAACTTATCGCTCTCTACCTTATATATATTTCTAACATCTATCAGATCAGAATCTTGTACTGTAATCTTAACTTTATTTGAACCCATCAAACTTGCATTTATTTGTATATTCTTATTCCCATTTGTTACATCAATCAATCTGAAAGTTCCTAAATCACTATCTTCTACAGCATTGGTAGTAGTAACATATATCTCATTTAAAGAATCCATCATTGCTGCAAGAACTTTATCAGAGATATCGGCATCTTCTCTATTATAATAGACTTCGCCTTCTCCCTGAATAATCCAAACCTCTACCGAATCTCCTTCTTTAATCTCAACAGCCCTATCTATTTCCTGTTCTGACCAATTACCAGGTCTTGTTATTATATTTATTTTTTTAGATGGGAATTTGTATGTTGCAGTTGCAAATCCTTCTTCATCTGTTCCAGTAAATGGATAAGCACTACCTTCTTTTCCATCTTCCCAAATCCACATATCCCAACTTCTTTGTTTCCCATCATATCTATAATAATTAATTGTGTACGTATACATCTTTTCTAAAATAGTAATCTCTTTTTTTGCTGAATAACCATTTATATCTGCCTCTATTGTAAACTTTTCACCAACCTGTGCATCCTGTGAGATTATAAGTTTGTTTCCATCTAGTGTTACTCCTGCTACTACTTTATCCAATCTCCAATTTGGAGTAACTGTTCCTTTGCTTCCATCTTCATTTAAAAATTCTGCTGTTAAAGAAACAGTATCACCTTTTTCGACTTCTCCTGGAGTGTCTATTATAATCCCCGGAACAATTAATTTACTGTCATCCCCATATCCTCCTGCTATCTTCTTGTCATTTAGAGGATCTAAAATCCAATTTCCATCAACTATAAACTTATAACCATATACACCCGTTGGAATATCGAGTGTTTTTGTCCAGATATTATTTTCTCCTTTAGCCAATAAAATAGCATTATCTCCATCTGCAGCCCAGTTATTAAATGCTCCTGCCACTCTTACATCTTTAGTATTATCATCGCCTTTGTAAATAAAAGTAACCTCATTTTTTTCTACTACAGGACTTCTAAAAGCTGTTTCTGTAGTAAAAGAGAAACTTATCTGTTTGTTTGTAGTCCCAGTGTCTAATCCCTTAACTACTCCCTCTGGTATATTAACCGTATAAGTTGTATCATACTTCAAAGGTTCCTCTAAATTAAGTATCAATTTTGAACCTTCACTGTATACAGCGCTATATACTTCTTCGCTTACAGTAATATCTTCGGCTGATAATAAATTTATATCTTCAGAAAAATCTATTTCTATCTTATCTAAATCTACGCTTACATCGTTCGCTTTATCATAAGGTTTAGTAGATATAACCTCTAATGTTTTAGGTTCTTCTATTCCTGCTATTACATATGTACTACTATATATTGATTGGACATTTGGATTTGAGTTTTCATGCCAACTCTTTGCAATCGTATTCCCTTCAGCATATGGAATAACATCAAAAGCCCCATGCTCTGCTTCTTTATCTCCACTTAAAACTACAATAGCCTTTAACTTATCCCCATTTTTAAGTCCCATCTCTTTTAAAGGTATTTTCCCCTCAAATCCATTATTTCTATCTATTGCAAACTCTGCACCTTTTAAATCAGTCCAAGTTGCTAATATAGAATTTGCAAAATCTGATGAAGAATATAAAGCAGCTCCATTAACTTCGCTATCATTTTTCAATCTCATCATAATATGATAATTTGGCTTTGCATTTGTACCATTAAAATTAAATTGAAAGCCCCACGGATTAGAAGATATTCCTGAATCCTCATCATTCACATTTAAGGCAATATCAATAAACATCCCTTTTTCTCCCCAACTAGGAACGTTTACAGCATCCACCCAAAAGAATAGATAATCAGAATCATTGTATAAACGTAAATTGCCAATATTAAAACCTTCAAATCCGCTATACGGTGATTCACCTATTATAGGCACACTGTTCCATGCATCATCAAAATTACCGTCAATGATAATATTATCGTTAGAACTTGCTTCTACAGATGTATTTGGTATGATTCCTAAAAACATTCCAAACATCATAATAGTTACTAACAATAGAGAAATAATTTTTTTGCTTCTGTTAAACATTTAAAACTCTCCTTTCCTATAATTTTTTGATTCAAACTCATCTCTTTTGCATTTATGCAAACGATTGCATTAATGCAAAAAAATTAAAAGCAAGTCTTGTGCAAACGGTTGCAAAATTGCAAAAAAATAAATAACAACAAAACTCCTCTACCCCCATACGTAGATTTTAAAATATAAAATCAAACTTGTCAACCAAATATTCAGAGATTTCGCACCAAAATTCTAGTGAAATTTTCTCTTATTCCAAATAGAAAATTAAACAATACTAAATACATCTCAATTCCATCACTGGTACGATTAAAACTATTAGCAGCAATCAAGGAACTCCGAAAAAAAGATTGTTTCAATTCCATACTGGTACGATTAAAACCCTAGAATTAGAAAGCTACCGAAAGAAGATAAAGAAGTTTCAATTCCATACTGGTACGATTAAAACCCATCAAAAATCGCTAAAAATAAATACTTACCATAATTAACCTTTTAATTTTATAAATATTATAACACGAAGTTATGCGAGTTTGAAGCACTTTTTTATTTGTAGACTCCCGGGTGTTTTTGCATCACCGGGGGTCGACAAATAAAACTGTATTTTTTCACTATAATATCTGCAGTAAAATTCTAAATTACAAATTAAAATTGTATTTTATTTACCAATAAAAATATATAGTTCATATCTAAAATAACCATTAGTATAAATCAATAATTCAATATTACAATACAATATACCCTTGTCCTTTTTTAGTTTTAATAAAATCTTTAATCCCTATTTCTTCTAGCTTTTTTCTCAATCTATTAATATTTACAGTCAATGTATTATCGTCTACAAAACTTTCATCTTCCCATAGACTCCTCATAATTTTATCTCTACTTACTATACTACCTGCATTTTTCATCAGTATATACATAATCTTAAATTCATTTTTAGTAAGTTCTACTTGTTTCCCTTCATATAAAACACAACTATCCTTTATGTTTAAAAAAACATTATTATGTTCGATAACCTCGCTTTCTACTTTCATATAAGAATACGTTCTTCTGAGAATAGCATTAATTTTTGCTATTAAAACATCGATAGAAAAAGGCTTATTAATAAAATCGTCTCCGCCCATATTAATAGCCATAATAATATCCATATTTGTATTTCTAGAGGAGATAAAAATTATAGGTACTTTTGAAAATTTTCTTATTTGGTTGCACCAATAAAATCCGTCATATAGAGGAAGATTAATATCCATCAGTATTAAATGAGGTTTATACTTACTGAAAACATTTAAAATATCAGAAAAATCTTCTACTACTTTAACATCAAAAGCCCATTTTATTAGATTTTCTTTAACAATTTGTGCTATCTTTAAATCGTCCTCAACTATCATAATCTTAAACATGTTTTATCCTCCATTTTTTATTTTCATTATATCTTAACTCAACAAAAACTGCCTATTATCTAGACAGTTTTTGAATTCACAATTTTATTATATGAGTTTACAGTTAAGAAATAATATCCCAAATAAATTAATATATACGCTACCATAGTTAAAATTACAGGGCCTTTTATATTTAGATTAAATAATTTGTAATTCATAATATTAGCGATTAAACTATGAGATATTCCTATGATTAAAGGAAAACCAAATATTACTCCTATTTGCTTTGCAATAGATTCTTTTATTTCTTCCTTACTTACTCCTATATTCTTTAGTATTAAATATCTCTGTCTTTCCTCATTAGCCTCTGTTAATTGTTTAAAATATATAATACTGCCACTAGCAATTAAAAACACTAATCCTAAAAAGACACCAATGAATAAAAACATTCCAGAAAACATTATAATAGAAATGTTTTCTAAAAAATAGCTTAATTCAACATCTCTAGGTAATGCCTTTATAATTTCTCTTGTCATTTCTTTGCTATTTAATTCATTTTCTACTTTATACCCCTTTATCCTGTCAACATTATTTTTATCATAATATTTGTTATAGACATTATCTTTGACAACAAACGTTGCATTAATTTTATGTATATTCATAGCATAATACTGTTTATGGGCTACGATTTTAAATTTTTGTTTTCGATTTTTTGATGATAATTCTATCACTTTCCCTGCCGCTATTTCATCTTTAGATCTGTAATATTTTAATAATACTGTTTCATTATCGTCAGCTAGATGTATTCTGTCTTTTAATCCTCTTATTTTAGCTATTTCATTAAATTTACTTTCTGATATTAAATAAACTTCTTTCGTTTTATCATTAGACTTCTGATAAACTCTAATAAATTCCCCTTCAACTGATTTTAGCAATCTATTTTCAGGATATTTAGATATAATACTTTCAACTTTTTTGTCTATAGCACGATCATTAGTAATATATGAATAAGAAAAAGGATGTGAAATAAGATTTTCCTTTGCCATAGTATAATATAGTGAATATGTTATTCCTATAGAAGTTAATGTAACGGCACTTAATATTGCTATTATCGATAATGTTATCGAATTACTCTTTATTCTGTATGATAGTTGATTTATTCCTATTAAATTAATCCCTTTATAATACCTCTTTTTATTTTTTTCAATATTTTTACAATAAACACTAGAAAGAAACTAAAAAACATAAATGTTCCAATAATAGATGCTGCAAAAACGATAGATGTATTTACTAAAAAATTGTTCGTATTAACTTTAAGTCCCACTATATAACCTATAACCATAATTAGTATCGAACCTAAAGCCATAATTACTGATGTTTTAGGTTCTTTTTCTCTGACGTTCTCTGCTTTAAAAAGTTCAATAATACTAAATCTATAAATTATGGTATATCCATGTATCGATGTAATTAAAAACAATATGCCAAAAGCAAAAATAGTATTTAAAATAGCTTTTAAACTTATTACAAACTTTACTGTTATTAAAATGCTCATAAATCTGAATAATATCATTATAAATAGTTTACTCAATATACTTCCCAATAATAAACCTATTCCTAGAGCAATCATACCCATTATTATATTCTCATAAAACAACATTCTTCCTATCTGATTTTTCTTGACTCCAAATAGCGAATAAAGCCCTATCTCTCTTTTCCTTTTTTTCATAAAGAAAGAAGTTGAATACCATATAAAAATTAACGAAAATACAAATAGTACTATGGATGCAAATTTAAATACTATTAAAGCCTTTTCCTCTCCTTTGATAAAGTTGATAATTTGTTCATTAAATCTAATAGAAGAAAACATATAGTATATAATTACATTAAATACTATAGACATGAAATATATAAAGTAATTGCGAAAATTTCTCTTTATGTTTTTAATGCAAATATTAAATAAAGTCATTCCCATCGCCTCCAAGTACCGCTAGAACATCAAGTATTTTATGAAAAAATTCTTTCCTGCTTTCTCCTTTTACAAGTTCTGTAAATATAACTCCATCTTTTATGAATAATATTCTCTTGCAATAACTTGCTGCAAAAGCATCATGTGTTACCATCATTATAGTAGCTTTATTATTTTCGTTTAAATCACATAATGCTTGTAAAAGCTCTGTTGATGATTTAGAATCGAGTGCTCCAGTAGGCTCATCGGCAAGTATAAGTTTAGGCTCATTTATAATAGCTCTAGCCGCTGCCGTTCTCTGTTTTTGCCCTCCTGAAATCTCATACGGATATTTATTTAATATATCGGATATCCCCAATATATTTGCTACTTTATTTACTTTTTCCTCAATTCTTCTAGGACTAACCTTTGAAAGAGCCAATGGAAGCAATATATTTTCTTTAACCGTTAAAGTATCGAGTAAATTAAAATCTTGAAATATAAATCCTAATTTGTTTCTCCTAAATAAAGATAATTTATCTTCATCCATTTTTAATATGTCTTCTCCATCTATAATAATATTTCCTGAAGTAGGTTTATCTATGGTTGAAATTATATTCAAAAGAGTACTTTTCCCAGCTCCTGAAGGTCCCATTATACCAACAAATTCACCTTCTTTTATTTCTAAACTTACTCCATGAAGTGCAGTATAGACATTTCCTCTAGAGCCATATACCTTTTTCAAGTTTCTAGCTTCTAAAACACTTTTCATCTGTTCTACCTCCCTCTATAATCTTTTATTTTCTCTTTATATTATTAATTTTACACCACTTTACAAGAAATAAAGAGTTAGCTTCCATAAAGTAGAAAAATCAGACATCTAAATCCTAGGAATACTAATCATAACTAAAAAAAAATCTAGGAGATGTCTGATTATGATTAGTATATCCAAAAACTCTATAAAACAAACATTAAAACAATATTTATATGAATATAGACATATTTTTAAGAAGCGAAGCTTTAATATATTTTACTGGCTAATACTGTCAATACTTGCACTTGAAGAAGTAAGGTCAATAAAGTTTATATACGATAACTTTATAAAAAAATATACGGTCAAAACTTTGAATTCACTATATTATTTTTTATCCTAT
>NZ_FQXO01000011.1 GCF_900129995.1 Caloranaerobacter azorensis DSM 13643
TAGAGGATTTAGAAAGAAAAGAATGTTGCAGATAGATATTATTGAAGATATAAGAGATGAAAGATTTACTATAGAAGCTGATTGGATAAATCCAATATTTGAAAAAACATAATTAAAAATAAAACTGGAAATTGATTATTAAAATTTCTTGGGGTAGGGGGAGGTGTAACTATTTTTAAGACCTATCGGTCTACAGGTTTCCCAGTTATTCAAGTAAATGTTAAAAAATAAAATTTTAGTAAAAACAAATTTTTTACTGGAAATTTGATGCGAAATCTCTGGTCAAATTTATATTTTATTGACAATTTCTATTATTATTTTTATAATGGGAATTAGAGAAAAATTTAATATTGAAGTTTTAAGGTGCTTCCTTAAAGGAAGTTAAAAGGGAAGTTCGGTGAAAATCCGACGCAGCCCCCGCTACTGTGAGCGAAGACGAAACCTTATTATGCCACTTGTTTTTACAAGGAAGGCAAGGGAGTAGGATGAAGCGCGAGCCAGGAAACCTGCCTTAAAACATTAGCAACAGCTTCGGAGGGAAGTGTGTGCGTTATTATTGATAGTAAAGGATGCACTTATGTTCCCTAGTGTGTCTTTTATTATGTCTATTTAGCGAAAAACCTTGCACGCTGTTGCAAGGTTTTGTTTTTTACAAAATATATATATCATAAATAATTATGGTATATGTTACTTTTTATTCAAAAAATATGAGATACATAAAAGGGGGAAAAGATATGAAAAACAAAAAAATATTTTTATTCTTATCTATTTACTTTTTATATTTTCTAATACCCAATAATGTATATGCAATGCATATAATGGAAGGGTTTTTACCAGTTAAATGGACTATTATTTGGTTTATAGTTTCAATTCCATTTATATTAATTGGCATAAGGAGAATGAATAGGATATGTAAAGATGATATTAATATGAAAATGTTGTTAGGACTATGCGGTGCTTTTGTATTTGTACTCTCATCATTAAAAATCCCATCTGTTACAGGAAGCTGTTCTCATCCTACTGGCGTAGGCCTTGGCGCTATATTATTTGGGCCTATGATAGCAAGTGTATTAGCTCTAATAGTCTTGATATTTCAAGCGCTTTTACTTGCACATGGGGGAATAACTACATTAGGAGCAAATGTATTTTCAATGGGAATTGCTGGACCAATAGCTGCATATGGAATATATAAATTATTCAGTAAAGGTAAAAAATCAAAAAGTTTAAGTATTTTTCTTGCAGCAGCAATAGGAGATTTAGTTACATATATTGTTACGTCAATACAGCTTGGAGTTGCTTTTCCATCTGAAATTGGTGGAGTTATTGCTTCTGTAACTAAATTTTTAAGTATATTTGCAGTTACACAAATACCTTTAGCAATAAGTGAAGGCCTTTTAACTGTAATAGTATACAATTTATTAACTCAATATAATAAGGATGAGCTTCAACAATTGGCTGCAATAAGGGGGGATAAATGATGTTTAAAAGAAATTTGTTAATTATCTTTATTGTTATAATACTTGCTATTATTCCACTTGTAGTAAAAAAAGACGCAGAATTTGGTGGAGCTGATGGTTTAGCTGAAGAATATATAAATACATTAGATCCAGATTATGAACCATGGTTTAATAGTATTTGGGAACCTCCAAGTGGAGAAATAGAAAGTTTATTATTCGCTCTTCAAGCAGCTATAGGAAGTGGATTTATTTTTTATTTCTTTGGTTACTACATGGGGAAAAGAAGGAGAATGGCAGATTAAATGATTTTAATAGATAAATATTCATATATGAATAATATTAGAAAAATTCATCCTATGGAAAAAGTTCTTTTTGGACTTTTTCCATTATTTACATGTATCATATCTAAATCATTATTTTTATATATTTTTGTAATTATTACTTTTTCATTTAGTATTTTGGCAATAGCTAAAATACCAATAAAATATTATCTTAAAATTTTATTTATTCCGCTTCCGTTTTTAATCATCAGTTTCTTGGCGATTGCAATCGATTTTTCTAGAACTTATGAAGTTTTAGATTATTTTATAAAAATTAAATCACTTTATATTGGATTTAAAAAAGAGGGATTAAATACAGGAATATATTTATTTTTTAGAGTTTTTGCTTCAATAAATTGTCTTTATTTTATATCTCTTACTACTCCAATTAACGATATAATATGGGTTTTAAGACGAATGAAATTACCTAAAATTTTTGTTGAAATATTCATGATAATATATAGGTTTATATTTGTTTTGCTAGATACTGCAGTAGATATAAAAAATTCACAACTTTGTAGATTAGGATATAGCAGTATTAAAAGAGGATATTATTCGTTAGGTAAACTTATAAGTAATGTATTTATAAAATCATTTCATATTCATAGAATGTTGTTCCTTTCAATGATTTCAAGGGGATATGATGGTGAGATTAACGTTTTAGAAGAGGAATATGAATATTCATTTAAAAATAAGATTTTGATTTCCATATACTTTACATTTATTATAGTTATAGCATTTTTCTAAACAATTAAGGTTAATGGAGGAAAAGCATATTGAAGAATATAATAATTTCCTGTGAAAAAATACACTATAAGTATCCTGATGGGACTTATGCACTTAAGGGTTTAAATATTAATATCGAAAATGGTAAAAAAATAGGCATTTTAGGCCCAAATGGAGCAGGCAAAACTACTTTATTTTTTCATTTGAATGGGCTATACAAGCCAGATTATGGGAAAATATATTTTGAAGGCAAAGAAGTTGTATATGATAGAAAAAATCTAAAGTATTTAAGAAGTAAGGTTGGAATAGTTTTTCAGGATTCTGATGCTCAACTTTTCTCTTCAAGTGTATATGAAGAAATTTCTTTTGGTATTATGAATTTAAATTTACCGAAAAACGAAGTTAAAAAAAGAATAGATTATGTAATAACTAAATTAAAAATAGAAAATTTAGTAAATAGGCCTACTCATTTTCTTAGTGGAGGAGAAAAAAAGAAAGTTGCAATAGCATCTATTCTTGCAATGAGTCCTGAAGTAATAATTTTAGATGAGCCATTAGCTAATGTTGATTCAAAAGCTGCTGATGAAATAATTGAAATACTTAATCAGCTTAATAGTGAGAATAAGACAATTATTATTTCTTCACATAATCCAGATAATATTTATTCTTGGGCTGATTATATATATGTATTATATGACGGTAATATTCTTGGCGAGGGTACACCATATGAAATATTTAGTAATGATAAGTTAATGGAAATAGCGAATGTAAAGAAACCGATAATACTTGAATTTTATGAAAAATTAAGAGATAAATATCCAGAAATAAAAAATAAATATGGTATACCTAAAAATAAGGATGAATTATTTAAAATAATAGAATTAATATAAGATTTATGGAGGTATATATGAAAAAAGGTGTATTTTATGGAGTTGGAGTTGGCCCCGGAGATCCGGAACTTATAACTATTAAAGCAAAAAAGATATTAAATGAAGTAGATGTAATAATATGTCCAGAAAAAAGAGAGTCAGCAGGGAGTTTTGCTTATAAAATAGCTAAGGAACATATAAAAAGTAATGCAGAAATAATATATTTGACATTTCCCATGGTATATGATGAAAATGAGCTTCAAAATAAATGGGGAGAAAATGCTTCTATAATAGCAAAAATGATAAGCAATGGCAAAACAGTAGCATTTATCACTTTAGGTGATCCTACTATTTATAGTACATATATGTATCTTTTGCATTATTTAAAGAAATACGATATTGAAGTCAAGACAATACCGGGAATTACCTCATTTTGCTCTGTATCGAGTAGTTTAAATATGCCCATAGCTGAATGGGAAGAAGGATTTAGTGTAGTTCCATTAAGAAAAGGCGATAATGACAAACTTAAAAGGGCTTTGGACAATTTTGAAAATGTTATAGTAATGAAACCAGCAAATGATTGTAAAATTCTTGCTAGTGAATTATTAAAAAGAGGGCTCGAAAACAATTTTGTTTTAATTTCTAAGTGTGGAACAGAAGAACAGAGGATTATTACGGATATTAATGTAATAATTAATGAAAAAATTCCATATCTTTCTACAATGATAATTAAGAAGAATGGTTTAAAAATATATTAAGAGAGGAGAAAAAGATGAAAAGAGGAATAAACTCAAATAAGAGAGCAATTTTAGTAGTTAGTTTTGGGACTAGCTATGCTAAAACTAGAAAATTAACAATTGGAGCTACTGAAAAGAGGTTTGAAGAGGAATTTCCTGATTACGATATAATAAGGGCTTTTACTTCTCAAACAATAATAAATATATTAAAGAAAAGAGATAATATTGAGGTTTTTAATGTAAAAGAAGCATTAGAATATCTAAAAAATCATGGTTACTCGGAAGTAATTATACAGCCGCTACATATAATAAATGGAATTGAATATGAAGAGTTAGTTTCAGAAGCTATGAATTATGTTAAATTCTTTGATAAATTTAAAATAGGCAGACCTTTGCTTACATCTACAGAAGATTACAAAGAAACAGTTAATGCATTAGCAAAGCAGTTTACAAACCTAAAAGAAAATGAGGCAGTAGTTTTTATGGGACATGGAACTTGCCACCATTCGAATGCTGCATATGCAGCAATGGAATATGTATTTAATGACTTAGGATATAAAAACGTTTTTGTGGGAACAGTTGAGGGATATCCTGAAATTGAACAAGTTATGAATAGACTTAAAGAAAATAATATAGAGAAAGTTACTTTAATGCCATTTATGCTTGTAGCAGGAGAACATGCACTAAATGATATGGCAGGAGAAGAAAGTGATTCATGGAAAACTATTTTAGAAAAGGCTGGATATGATGTTGATGTATATTTACATGGATTAGGTGAGAATAGAGGAATACAAAATATTTATATAAGACATGCATATGAGGCAAAAACAATTGTAGAATGAGGATGATATTTATGAAAATGCCAAGATTTGTAATTGGTGGTACTCAAAGCGGCGTTGGCAAGACAACAGTATCTGTAGGAATAATGAAAGCTCTTAGTAAAAGAGGTTTAAATGTGCAACCCTATAAAATTGGTCCAGATTACATTGATCCTGCTTTTCATAGTTTTGTAACAGGCAATAAATCTAGAAACCTTGATAGCTGGATGTTAGAAGAAAGGGCAATAAATGATATTTTTGTAAAGAATTCATTTGACAAAGATATTTCAGTAATTGAAGGGGTAATGGGACTTTACGATGGCTTTGGAATAGAAAAAGACAATGGCAGTACAGCACATGTATCTAAAATTTTAAAGAGTCCTGTCGTATTGATAATAGATGGAAATGGAGTATCGTCTAGTGCCGCTGCACAGGTGTTAGGATATAAATTGTATGATGAAAAAGTCAAAATTAAAGGAGTTATTGTAAATAATGTTTCAGGGCAAAAACATTATGAATTGATTAAAGAGGTTATAGAAAAATTTACCGGAATTAAATGTGTTGGGTACTTAAAAAAGAATATAGATATTAAACTCGAAAGCAGACATTTAGGATTAATACCAACTGTGGAAGTAGAAAATTTAAATAAAAAACTTGATAAGCTCTCTTCTATGATAGAAGAGACTATTGATATAGATGAAATAATAGAAATTTCTAAAGAGGTTTCAACATTATACTATACGTATAATAATGACAATAAAACAAGACTTAAAGATGTCAACATAGGAGTAGCATTAGATAAAGCCTTTAATTTTTATTATCAAGATAATTTAGAGTTATTAGAAGAATTAGGAGCAAAATTAGTATATTTTAGTCCATTAAAAGATAGAAAACTACCTGATAATTTACATGGATTATATTTAGGGGGAGGATTTCCTGAAGTTTTTGCTAAAGAGCTTGAAGAAAATAGGGAATTGAGAAATGAGATAAAAAAAGTATCAGAGCTTGGAATGCCTATATATGCAGAATGCGGGGGACTAATGTATTTATGTAAATCTATTACTACCATTGATGGTAAAACATATGAAATGGTTGGAATATTTAATAGAAATGCAAGAATGACTAATAAACTTCAACGATTTGGATATGTTCATGTAAATATTCTTAAATCATGTACTATATCTAAAATGCCTACTCAAGTAAAGGCACATGAATTTCATAGATCGATTTTAGATGAGAGTATTAATGATAATTATATCTATCGAGTAGACAAAATTAGGGAAAGTAAAATTATAAATTCTTGGAAATGCGGAATAGTGGAAAACAGCACTTTAGGAGCTTATGCTCATATACACTTTTATAGTAATAAGAGACTAGCAGAAGATTTTATAGAAAATTGCAGATTATTTAAAAAAGGAAGTGTTTAAGTTGAAAAACAAATCCATAATGATTCAAGGAACGGCTTCTTCAGTAGGAAAAAGTATAATTACGGCTGCATTATGTAGGATATTTATGGAAGACGGATATAAAGTGGCACCATTTAAGTCACAAAATATGGCTTTAAATTCATACATAACAGAAGAAGGATTAGAAATGGGACGAGCTCAAGTCGTTCAAGCTGAAGCATGTGGGCAAAAGCCATCAGTATTAATGAATCCTATTCTATTAAAACCTACAACGGATAAAAAATGTCAAGTTATTTTAAATGGGAAGGTATATGGTAATCTTTCAGCTATGGAATATCACAATTTTAAACCTAAATTAAAGGATGTAGTAAAAGAAGCATATGAAAAGTTAAGTAGTTTAAATGATATAGTCGTTATAGAAGGGGCAGGAAGTCCAGCAGAAATAAATCTTAGAGAAAACGATTTGGTAAATATGGGGATGGCTGAAATAGCCGATTCTTCAGTAATATTAGTTGGAGATATAGATAGAGGAGGAGTTTTTGCTTCTATTTATGGCACAATTATGCTTTTGAGTGAAGAAGAGAGAAGTAGAGTTAAAGGAGTAATCATAAATAAATTTAGAGGGGATGTTGAAATTTTAAAACCGGGTATAGAAATGCTTGAAAATTTAATTAATATACCTGTATTAGGAGTAATTCCTTATACCGATATAAAAATTGAAGATGAAGATAGTTTAGCTGAAAGGTTTAGAAAAAGCAGTAGCAGTAATGGCATTATAAATGTAGAAATATTATACTTACCTCATGTATCAAATTTTACCGATTTTAATGTCTTTGAAACACAAGATGATGTCAACTTAAGATATGTCATGAGAGGAGAAAGTATAGGAAATCCTGACATATTAATAATTCCAGGTTCTAAAAATACTATTGAAGATTTAATATATATTAGAAATTCTGGGCTAGAAGAACAAATATATAGACTGCATAGAGATGGCAAATTAATAGTTGGAATCTGTGGAGGATATCAAATGCTTGGAAAAAAAATAAAAGATCCTTATGGAACGGAAAGTTCAATAAAAGAAATAAACGGTATAGGGTTATTAGATACAGAGACTATATTTGAGATTGAAAAGACGACTACACAGGTTGAAGCTGAAATAATATACAGTAATGGCATTTTTAAAGACTTGAAATATAAAGATATTGTTGGATATGAGATACATATGGGGCAAACAAAATTGGGCAGTAAGGTTAAGCCATTTACGAAGATAAGAAAACGATTAAATGAGGAGGTAGAAATATACGATGGAGCGATAAATAAAGAAGGGAATGTATTTGGGACATATATTCATGGAATATTTGACAATATAAATTTTACACGAGAAATTCTAAATAAAATAAGAATTTCTAAAGGATTGAATCAGATACAATCAAATGTTAATAGTTTTAAAGAATTTAAAGAGAATGAATATAAAAAACTTGCTAAATTAGTCAGGGAAAATATTGATATGGATAAAGTATATGAAATACTGAATGGGTATTAAAAATTTAGCATTTGCAGCAGATTCGAACAAATTTTAATATTATAGAAATAAGGAGAAATATTATGTATATTAAAAATCCATATGAAATTGAAAAAAAGAGTTTTGAAATAATAACTAAAGAATTGGGGGATAAAACGTTCTCGGAAGATGTCGGTAAAGTTATAAAAAGGATAATCCATACTACAGCCGATTTTGAGTATGCAGATATTACAGTAATAAAGGAAGGGGCTTTAGATAGAGCAAAAGCCGCTATAAAAAATGGAACTAATATTATAACCGATACTAAAATGGCCATGGCAGGTATCAATAAAAGAAAATTATCTGAATATGGAGGACAAGTTTTTAATTATGTAGCAGACGAAGACGTAGCTCAAGAAGCTAAAAAGAAAGGGATAACCCGTTCGATTGTAGCAATGAGAAAGGCCATAAAGGAAAATCCTAATGGAATATTTGTAATTGGTAATGCTCCTACTGCATTATTTGAGCTAGTCAAACAAATAAAGGAAGGTAAAGCCATTCCTTCTTTGGTAGTTGGAGTACCAGTTGGTTTCGTTGGAGCCGCAGAATCGAAAGAGGAGCTTTTGAAATTAGATGTTCCATATATAGTTACTCGTGGTAGAAAGGGCGGAAGCACTGTCGCAGCAGCTATTATTAATGCCATTCTTTATATGCTCTAGTAGGAAATTTTAGAAAAGAGGTATGAGTATGTTAAAAAAGTATGTTTTTAAAGATGGTAAAAAGATGAGATATGGGTATACTACGGGTTCTTGTGCTGCTGCTTCATCTAAAGCCGCTGCTCTTATGGCTTTAAAAGGCGAGATAGTATCGGAAATAGAAATAGATACTCCGAAGGGATGGAAATTAAATCTAGAAATAATAAATCCAGAAGTATTAGATAACAGTAGTGCAATTTGTTATGTAAAAAAAGATGGTGGAGACGATCCTGATATTACGAATGGTATTCTGATAGGTGCAAAGGTTAAAATTACAAATACTCCTGAAATAATTATAAAAGGCGGAAAGGGTGTAGGAATAGTTACAAAACCGGGGCTTTGTGTACCGGTTGGCAGTCCTGCCATAAATCCTGTTCCATTAAAAATGATAAGAAATGAAATAAAAAAAATTTTACCCAAAAATAAAGGAGTAGAGGTTACTATAATTGTTCCAGAGGGAGAGAAAATTGCTAGAAAAACTTTCAATCCAAAACTTGGAATCTTAAATGGTATATCGATATTAGGAACGAGTGGAATAGTTGAACCTATGTCTGATGAAGCCTTTAAAGAGTCTCTGGCTTTAGAATTTAAAATACTTAAACAAAAAGGCATTGATAAAGTCGTATTAGTTCCAGGCAACTATGGGGAGGAAAAGGCATTAAAGAGTTTTGGTATTGAGAAGAAATATATTATTAAGATTAGTAATTTTGTTGGTTTTATGCTCGATAAATGTGTGGAGTTTAATGTAAAAAAAGTATTATTAATAGGGCATATAGGGAAATTAGTAAAAGTTTCAGCGGGAATATTTAATACCCATAGTAAAATTGCCGATGCTAGAAACGAAATAATTGGAGCAAATTTGGCACTTTTAGGAGCACCTAGCGAGGTGATAAAAGAAATCTTTGATTGCATAACTACAGAAGCAGCGATAAAAGTAATAGAGAGATATGGGTATCAGTCTATTTATGAAGTTTTATGTAAAAAAGCCGAAGAAAGGTGTATTAATTATTCTTATGGGGAATTAGAGGTTGGAGTAATTATGTTTTCAATGGAAAAAGGAGTCTTATATGTTGGAAATAATGCTAAAAGAATTTTGGAGGAATTTCGATGAATAAAATATATGTACTCGGTATGGGGCCAGGGCATAAAGATTACATATTGCCTATTACTTTAAAGAAAATAAATGAAAGTGAAGTTTTAATTGGTGGGAAAAGATTATTAACGGATTTTCAAAATTGTGGGAAAGAATTAATCGTAATCGATAGTAAATTGACTAAAATAATCGACTATATAAAGGAAAATAAAGAGCATAAAAAAATAGCATTACTTTTATCTGGCGATACTGGCTTTTATAGTATGTTAGATTATCTTAAAAAACATTTTAAAGATGAGGAAATGGAAGCCATACCGGGAATAAGTTCATATCAATACTTAATGGCAAAACTCAATAAATCTTGGCATGATTTCTTTATAGGAAGTGTTCATGGAAGAGAGTTAGATATTATCGATGTAGTAAAAAGTAATAAGAAGGTAATATTACTTACAGATTTTAAAAAATCTCCGTCTTATATAGCTTCTCTATTGTTAAAAGAAGGAATAAAAAATAAAAAAATGATAGTCGGTGAAAATCTTTCTTACGTTAATGAGAGGATTATCTGTGATATACCCGAAAATATATCAAAAATGAAGAAATTAGGGCTTTCTGTGGTGGTGATAGAAGATGATGAATAAATGGCAGTATTCTACAAGTGGAATTCCGGATTCCATGTTTATTAGAGGAAAAGTTCCAATGACTAAAGAAGAAATAAGAGCAATTTCTATTTCAAAATTAAGGTTAAATGAAAATATGAATGTTATAGATATAGGAGCAGGAACAGGTTCTGTTTCTATAGAAATGGCACTCATTTGTAAAAAAGGTTCTGTTACTGCCATAGAGAAAAATGAAGAGGGAATAAAATTAATTATTGAAAATATAAAAAAATTTAATATTCAAAACATAAATGTAGTTCATGGGTATGCAGTAGAAGAACTTAAAAAGATAAATTCATTTGATAGAGTTTTTATTGGTGGAAGTGGAGGGGAATTGAAAGAAATATTAAGAATAAGTAAAGAAAAATTGTCAGATGGAGGAATTGTTGTCATTAATGCTATTACAATTGAAACAATATATAAATCTATTAAATATTTAAAAGAGTTTAGATTTAATGATATAGATATTGTTTCAGTTTCGATATCAAAGGGGAAAGAGGTTGGAAATTATAGAATTATGGAAGGATTAAATCCCGTTTATATAATATCTGCAAGAAAATAATATTTTCAGTCGTATAAAATATCAAATAGAAAAGAGTGGTGTTTATGAAGGTTTATTTCATAGGAGCTGGGCCGGGAGATCCAGAGCTTATTACTATTAAAGGGGCAAAAATAATTGCTAATGCGGATATCATCATTTATGCTGGCTCCTTGGTTAATGAGGAAATATTAAATAATAGAAAGATAGATGCAGATGTTTATAACAGTGCATTTATGACTTTAGAAGAAATAATAGATGTTATGGAGAAAGGTGTAAAAGAAGGGAAAATAGTTGCGAGAGTACATACAGGGGATCCTAGTATATATGGTGCTATAAGAGAACAGATAGATATATTAGAGAAAAAGGGTATAGAGTGTGAAGTAATACCTGGAGTAAGTTCATTTGTTGCAGCGGCGGCAGCTATCAAAAAGGAGTTTACATTACCGGGAGTTTCTCAAACAGTAATTTTAACGAGAATGGAAGGAAGAACTAAAGTACCTGAAAGAGAAAAAATAGAGAGTTTGGCAAGTCATAGAGCATCAATGTGTATTTTTCTCTCGGTACATATGATTGATAAATTAGTTAAAGAATTAACTACTCATTATCCTAAAAACACTCCTATTGTGGTAGTACAAAAAGCTTCATGGGAGGATGAAAAAATCGTTGTAGGGACATTAGAGGATATTGTTCAAAAAGTCAAAGAAGCTAATATTACAAAAACTGCACAAATACTTGTAGGAGATTTCCTAGGAAATAATTATGAATTATCTAAACTATATGATAAAAATTTTAGTCATGAGTATAGGAAGGTTAATAAAAATGGATAAGGCAATAATAACTCTTACAAAGGGTGGAATTAAGTTAGGATTAAAGCTTTTAAATGAATATGAGGATAGCGTTCTTTATATAAATAAAAGATTTGATATCTGTGGAGACAGGATTTTAAAGATACAAAATAATATACAATCTTTAATTCCTCAAATCTTCCATAAATATAGGTGTCTTATATTTATCATGGCAACCGGAATAGTAGTTAGAGTGATAGCACCGCATATTAAAAATAAGACTGTAGATCCTGCCGTTATAGTGATAGATGAAAAAGGCAAAAATGTTATATCTTTATTATCAGGGCATCTAGGATTTGCAAATGAATACACACTAGATATTGCTAGAAGGTTAAATTCAAATCCCGTTATTACTACTTCATCTGATGTCAACGAAACATTAGCTGTTGATACGATTGCTATAAAATCAAACTGCATTATAGAAAATATGAAAAATGCAACAAAAGTAACCGCTCATATAGTAAATGGCGAAATGGTAGGAATTGAATCTCAAATAAATATTGACTTTCGCTTACCGTATAATATAAAGATTATAAGAAACTCAAAAGATTATTCAGCGTATAAAGGGATAATCTTTATTACTAATGAAAATATGAAATTGCCTAGAAATATAGATGCAGTTTTATTACGCCCTAAAAATCTTATTATTGGTATAGGATGTAGAAGGGGAATAGATAAAGAAAAAATTATATCGGCAATTAAAGATGCATTGAATAAAGCAAATAAAAGCATTTTATCTGTTAAAAAAATTGCAACTATAGATTTAAAAAAAGATGAAAAAGGTATTTTAGAGGCTGCTAAATATATGAATGTACCTCTTGAAATTATAAGTAGCGGAAAAGTTAAGGAAATAGAACATAAATTTCAGACTTCAGATTTTGTTAAGAAATCTATAGGTGTAGGAGCAGTAGCTGAACCGGTAGCTGTATTGGCTTCTAATAAAGGTAGATTAATCTTAAATAAAAGAAAATATGATGGTATTACTATTGCTTTAGTAGAAGAAGGTGATTGTTAGATGGATATTGTTGTAGTTGGATTAAATCATAAGAAGGCACCTATACATATAAGAGAAAAAGTTTCATTTAAAGAAAGTCAAAAGGAAGATGGATATAAAATTTTAAAAAAATGCCATTTTGTTAAAGAATTTTTGATTCTTTCAACATGTAATAGAAGTGAAATAATAGCCGTTGTTAGTGATATTGAAAAGGGAATTGATGAAATAAAAAGATTTTATACTAGATTTTTCGATTTAGATTCAAATTATATAGAAAACTATTTTTATGAAAAATCATCTGATTGTGCAGTTAAACATGTTTTTAATGTGGCTGCAGGGCTAGATTCTTTAGTTATTGGAGAAGATCAAATACTTGGCCAATTAAGGAAAGCCCATGAGTTTGCTTTAAATAAAAATGCTACAGGTACAATTTTAAATAAGTTAATAAGAGAAGCAATTACTACTGCAAAAAAGATAAAGAGGGAGACAAAGATTTCGGAGAATTCATTATCTATAAGTTCTATTGCAATTAAATTTATAGAAAAGATTTTTAAAGATTTGACTAATAGAAAAGTGCTTGTAATTGGTGTAGGGGAAATGAGCAGAATTGCAATAGAGAATTTGATTTACAAAGGAGTTAAAGAGATATATGTAACAAATAGGACAAAGGGACATGCTGTTGATTTATCTAAAAGATATAGGGAAATTGGTGTGGTAAATTTTAAAGATAGATACAAAATGATTAACGAAGTTGATATTATTATTTCTTCCACTAGCGCTCCGCATTATGTTTTAAGGAAGGATGAATTTGTAAAATATCATAAAAAAGATAAAAAAATATGTATCGTAGACATAGCACTTCCGAGAGATGTAGAACCAGAAATAGGGCAGTTAATGGGAGTTTCTTTATATGAACTTGATCAGCTCAAAGATGTAGCTAATGAAAACTATCAGTTGAGAATTGAATCTGCAAAAGTAGCGTCCCAAATTATAATTGAAGATTGCATAAAATTTGAAAATTGGTATAGCTGTTTGCCTGTCTTTCCAGTTATAAAAGAATTAAAAAATTATAGTTCATCAATTGTTGATAAAGAGTTAGAAAGTTTCATAAAGAAAATGAATCATTTAAGTGATAAAGAAAAAGAGCAGATAATCCTTTTTACTAATAGTTTAGTAAAAAAACTCTTTAAAAGACCTCTTCTTGAACTTAAAAGAGCCGGAGAAGATAAAGAAGGAGAATTATTTGCTCGAGTTACTAAAGAATTATTTGGATTATCTGGAAAGGAAAACTATATAAAATAGCATTTTTTAAGTAGGTGATATGATATGAATAATAAAGGGAAAATATATGTTGTTGGCATTGGCCCTGGAAATATGGAGCATATGAGCCTTATGGCTTTAAAGGCAATAGAGAAATCTCAAGTTGTCATAGGATATAAAACTTATATAAATTTAATTAAAGACTTACTAAAAGATAAGGAAGTTATTGATTCTAGTATGAAAAAGGAAATAGAGAGATGCAATTTAACTATAGATGAAGCTGAAAAAGGGAGAATAGTTTCAATAGTAAGTAGTGGAGATCCAGGAATATACGGTATGGCTGGAATTATTTTAGAACTTATAAATAAAAGAAAAAGTGAAATAGATGTAGAAATTGTTCCGGGTATATCAGCAGCTAATGCAGCAGCTGCATCATTAGGTTCTCCTCTAATGCATGATTTTGCAGTAATTTCTTTAAGCAACTTACTTACCGATTGGGAGATAATTAAAAAAAGAATTGAATGTGCAGCAGCGGGTGATTTTATTATTTCTTTATATAATCCTAAAAGTAAGAGAAGGGTAAATCAAATAGCTGAATCGAGGGATATCATTTTAAAATATAGAAAACCATCTACTCCTGTTGGAATAGTTAAGAATGCAAAACGCACTGGAGAAAAAGTGATTATAACTGATTTAGAAAATATGCTAAATTATGAAATAGACATGTTTACTATAATTATCGTAGGTAATTCGAATACATATATTGAAAATGGCAAAATGATTACACCGAGGGGATATAACATATGATTCTTATTTTGAGTGGAACCAAAGACGGAAGGGAAATAGCCTATATTTTATATAAAAAAAATTACCCGCTTATAGTTACTACTGCTACAGATTATGGGAAGTATTTAATTAAAAAGTATGGAGATTTAGAAGTTTACAGCAAAAAACTAGATTATGAGGAAATGCTTGAATTAATTGATGAAAGAAATATAAAGTTAGTGATAGATGCAACCCATCCTTATGCTGAAAAAGTAAGCAAAAATATTAATAGGGCTTGTAAATATAAAGGGATTCCCTATTTTAGATTTCAAAGGAAAGAAATTGGAAATCTATCAGAATTTCAAAATATAGTTCAGCGAGCAGAAGATTATGAAGAAGCCGCAAAGAGTTTAGCAAATAGGAAAGGTAATATATTACTAACCATAGGCAGTAAGACTTTAGATATATTTGTAAAATATATAAATGTCCAAAGGTTATTTGCAAGGGTTTTGCCTACTAGTGATGTTTTAAAAAGGTGTGAAGATTTAGGTTTTAAACCATCAAATATTATTGCAATGCAGGGGCCATTTTCGAAGGAAATGAACATAGAAATTATAAAAAAATATAATATTGATATCATGGTAACAAAGGATAGTGGGGAAATAGGAGGGACTGTTGAGAAACTTAAAGCTGCAGAGGAATGTGGAATAAGTGTAGTTGTAATAGAAAGGCCTAACATATATGGGGAATTAGTTTATGATGATATAAATCAACTAATAAAAAAGGTGTGTGAGGTTTATGGGTAATTACTACCCTATTATGCTGGACATGAATGGTAAAATATGCAAGGTCATAGGTGGGGGAAAGGTTGCAGAAAGAAAGGTAAATTCTCTTCTTGGATATGGGTGCATTATTGAAGTAATAAGTCCCTTTTTTACACAAAAACTTGAAGAATATGCTTTAGAAGGTTTAATAAGCATTAAAAGACGAAGATACATTTATGGAGATTTAGAAGGAAGTTTTTTAGTATTCGCAGCTACGAATGATGACAAAGTCAATAATGAATGTTTAAGGGAATGTAAAGAAAAAAATATCTTGATAAACATAGTGAATGGGCAAGATATGTGTGATTTTATTGTTCCTTCAAAGATTAAAAGAGGAGATTTATCTATAACTATATCTACGAATGGTAAAAGCCCTGCTTTGTCAAAGAAAATAAGAAAAGAGTTAGAGAAATTATATCCAGAAGAATATTCTGAATATGTTAATCTTTTAGGAGAAATAAGAGAAAAGGTAAAAATGGAAGTAAATGATATTAATAAACGAAGAGATATTTTGTTTAAAATAATTAATTCAGGAATTATAGAGAAATATGTTGGTAAAGAAATAAAGGATTTAAAAAAGGAATTGTATAATTTATATAACAAAATCTTCATTTTTGAAGATATGAATGTGTAGTTTTAAGGAGCTGAGATAAATGAATAAAAAACAGATAATTATTGGAACGAGAGGAAGCAAGTTAGCTCTTATCCAAACTAAAATAGTTATAGATAAATTAAAAAAAATATTTCCTCAATTGGATTTTAAAATAAAAATTATAAAAACTATGGGAGATAAAATTTTAGATAAAACATTAAACAAAATCGGTGGAAAAGGATTATTTGTTAAAGAAATAGAAATTGCCCTTTTAAATAAAGAAATAGATTTAGCAGTTCATAGTATGAAAGACGTACCCAGTGAATTTCCAAAAGAATTAGAAATAGCAGCAATAATGGAGCGGGAAGATGCAAGAGATGTTTTGATTACTAAGAATAAGAAAAGATTAAATGAGCTAAAAATAGGTGCAAAGATTGGTACAAGTAGTCTTAGAAGAGCATCTCAAATACTAGCTTTGAGAAGGGATATAAAGATTGAACCTATAAGGGGGAATATACAGACTAGAATAAACAAAATGTATGATATGGATCTAGATGGGATTGTTTTAGCTGCAGCAGGGATAAAAAGATTGGGTTTGGAAGATAAAGTCTCTGAATATTTCAACGAAATAGATATTGTACCAGCGGTTGGACAAGGTGCTCTAGGAATAGAAATAAGAAAGAATGATAGCTTTATTAGAGAAGTAGTATCTAAAATAAACGATAAAAAAACAGAATTTGCAGTTAAAGCTGAGAGAAATTTTATGAGAGTTTTAAATGGCGGATGTCATGTACCAGCAGGAGCTTATGCCTTTATAGATAAAAACAAAATAATAATGATTGGAATGGTAGCTTCGATAGATGGAGAAAGATTAATAAAAGTTCAAAAAGTGGGAAGTGTAAAAGATTATGTAGATTTAGGTAAAGAAATTGCTCTGGAGATTTTAGAAAAGGGTGGTAAAAATATATTGAGAGAAATAGAAGGTGATATGTAAATGGGAGGGAAAGTATATTTAGTAGGAGCTGGTACAGGGGATTATAAACTTATTACATTAAAGGGTTTAGAGTGTATAGAAAAAGCAGATGTTATTTTATATGACAGATTAGTAAATCAAAAACTATTAAATTATGCTCGTGATGATGCAGAAATAATATACGTAGGGAAGAAACCAGATAATCATAGTTATAGTCAAGAAGAAATAAATCAGCTTATTTTAAAAAAGGCTTTAGAAGGTAAAATAGTAACAAGACTTAAAGGCGGAGATCCGTTTGTTTTTGGTAGAGGGGGAGAAGAAGCATTATTACTAGCTGAAAACAATGTGGAATTTGAGATTGTACCTGGGATAACATCAGCTATTTCAGTACCTGCATATTGTGGTATCCCAGTAACTCATAGAAATTTAAGTTCTTCTTTTCATGTTATTACAGGGCATGAAGCTCCAAATAAGAAAGGTGCACATTTAGATTATGATATTTTAGGGAAACTAAAGGGAACATTAATATTTTTAATGGGCATAGAAAATATTGAAAATATATGCAATCATCTTATTGAAAATGGACAACCACCTAATAGATCTGTTGCCGTAATAAGAGAAGGGACTACGGCTCATCAGAAAATAGTTAAAGGTACTTTAAAAAATATTGCTGATAAAGTTAGAAAAAACAATCTCAAAAATCCTGCTATTATAATCGTTGGGGAAGTCGTAAATCTTGCTGAAAGTTTAAGCTGGTTTGACAAAAAGCCCTTTTTTGGTAAAAAAATTCTTGTAACTCGTACACGACATCAAGCAAGTAGTCTTTCCAAAAAAATAGAGGAATTAGGGGGTGAGGCTATAGAATTTCCAACTATCAAAATAGTTGAAAATGATAATTATAGTAAGCTAGATAGGGCATTAAGTAATATAAAAAAATATAAGTGGATTATTTTTACTAGTGTAAATGGAGTTGAATTTTTCTTCAATAGAATGGAGAAACTTGGTTTTGATATAAGGTTTCTTCAAAATGCTATAATCTGTGCTATAGGACCTGCTACAGCAAAGGAATTATATGATATGGGATTAAAGGTTAAATATATGCCTGATGAATACAGGGCTGAAGCTATTATTGATATTTTAAAGGATAAAATTAAAGATGGTGATTATGTACTTTTACCTAGGGCTGATATAGCACGTAACATTTTGGTGAAGGAATTGGGAAAATTAGGTGCAAAGGTAGATGATATTCCTGTTTATAAAACAGTAGTACCAGAACAAAGTAGAGAAGAGCTTATTAGAATTTTGCAGGAGAACATCGATATTATTACTTTTACTAGTTCATCTACTGTAAAAAATTTTGTCAAAATTTTAGGAAAAGAAAATTTAGAATTAATAAAAGATGCTAAAGTTGCTGTAATAGGCCCTATTACAGGTGCTACAGCAAAAAAATTGGGATTAAATGTGGATATAGAGGCAAAGGAATACAGTATTTCTGGATTGATTGATGAAATATTAAACTATTTTTACAAACATTAGGGGTGAAAAAATGAGCTTAAGAATTAGACCTAGGAGATTGAGACTTAATAACAGTATTAGAAGTTTAATAAGGGAAACAAAATTAAGTGTTGACGACTTAATTTATCCTTTATTTTTAGTAGAAGGGGAGAATATAAAAGAAGAAATAAGTTCATTACCTGGTAATTATCACTTTTCTGTTGATATGTTAGAGGAAGAAATAAAAGAAATATCTAAGTTAGGGATTAAAGCAGTATTACTTTTTGGAATACCAAAAGAGAAAAATCCTATTGGAAGTGAGGCTTATAATGATGAAGGTATAGTTCAAAGAGGTATAAAAGAAATAAAGAAAATAAATAAAGATATTTTAGTAATAACTGATATATGTATGTGCCAATATACTGACCATGGACATTGTGGAATTATTAAAAATGAAGATGTAGACAATGATAGCACTCTAGATTATTTAGCTAAAATTGCTTTATCCCATACTAAAGCTGGCGCTGATATGGTTGCACCTTCTGACATGATGGATGGAAGAGTAGCTAAAATTAGAGAAACGCTTGATGCAAATGGATTTACTAATGTGTCAATTATGGCCTATAGTGTTAAATATGCTTCTGCATTTTACGGACCTTTTAGAGATGCAGCTTATTCAAAACCTCAATTTGGAGATAGAAAAACTTATCAGATGGATCCTAGTAATTCAAATGAAGCTTTGAGAGAAGTTGAGCTAGACCTTTTAGAAGGTGCTGATATCGTAATGGTTAAACCTGCACTATCCTATCTTGATATAATAAGAAGGTTAAAAGATAATTTTAATATTCCAATTGCTGCATATAATGTAAGTGGAGAATATGCAATGATAAAGGCTTCTGCTCAAAAGGGGCTTGTAGATGAAAAGACGATAGTATTTGAGATTTTGACAAGCATAAAGAGGGCGGGAGCTGATATCATTATTACATATTTTGCTAAAGATATTGCTAAATGGCTTATGGAGGAGATATAAATGGATTTACAAAAATCAAAAATAGCATTTCAGGAAGCTCAAAAATATATACCAGGAGGAGTTAATAGTCCGGTTAGGGCTTTTAAATCAGTTTCAATCAATCCTCCTTTTATACAAAGAGGAAAGGGTTCTAAAATATATGATATAGATGGGAATGAATATATTGATTATGTTCTATCTTGGGGGCCATTAATTCTTGGACATTGTCATCCAGAAGTAGTAAAGGCATTACACAATACAGTAGAGACAGGAACTAGTTTTGGGGCACCTATAGAAATGGAAACAAAATTAGCCAAACTTATTTGTGAAGCAGTACCTTCAGTTGAAATGGTTAGGATGGTTAATTCAGGAACAGAGGCAACAATGAGTGCTTTAAGATTGGCTAGGGCATATACTAATAGAGATATAATAGTTAAGTTTATTGGGAACTATCATGGACATTCTGATAGCCTTCTTGTAAAGGCTGGTTCGGGAGCATTAACTCATGGAATACCTGATAGCCCTGGAGTACCAGAGGATATAGCAAAAAACACAATTACAGCTAAATATAATGATATAGAAGGGCTAATGGAAGTATTCAAAATATATGGAGATAAAATAGCGGGTGTTATCATTGAGCCAATAGCAGGGAATATGGGCGTTGTTCCAGCTACACAGGAATTTATAGATTTTTTAAGGGATATTACATATAAATATGGAGCTTTGCTTATATTTGATGAAGTTATGACAGGCTTTAGGGTTGCATATGGCTGTGCTCAAAGTTTATATAATGTTATGCCTGACATAACTTGCTTTGGTAAAATAATCGGTGGAGGATTACCTGTAGGAGCTTACGGAGGCAAGAGAGAAATAATGAGTAAGATCTCTCCTATAGGCCCAGTATATCAAGCCGGTACTTTATCTGGAAATCCTTTGGCTGTAACTGCAGGATTTACAACCCTTAAGATTTTAAGAGACAATCCTAAAATATATGAGGAATTAGAACAAAAAGCTGCAAGACTTGAAGAAGGATTTAAGGAAAATGCCATTAAACTTGGAATTAATATTGTAATAAATAGGGTTGGTTCTATGATATGTACTTATTTTACAGACGAAGAAGTAGAAGAAGTATATGATTATGAAACTGCAATTAAAAGTAATACTAAGATGTTTGCAAGATATTTTGAAGAGATGTTAAAACAAGGTATATATTTAGCTTCTTCTCAATTCGAAGCTGGATTTATTTCTGCTACTCATACGATAGAAGATATAGAAAAAACTATAGAAGCTAATTATAATGCATTAAAAAAACTCACTTTGTAGTGGAATGAGTTTATAATGACGATTAACATGAGGCTGTCAGCTATTAGCTGCCAGCTTATTTTTTTATTTTAATATTTAATATAAGTTGTATTTTTGAGTTAAACTATTATAGAATGTAAAATTATGATAATATAGAATTAACAAAATAAAAGAAAGAGTAATAAATTTAACATAGAATTAACAAAACACGATAAAAAATAATATATTATTAATATTGTGTCAACAAAAGAATGATTGGAGGTACTGTTATGGAGATCGCTTTTGGCGTACTTGGTGGTTTAGGATTATTTTTATACGGTATGAACCTGATGGGAACTGGACTACAAAAAGCAGCTGGTGAAAGATTAAAAAAATTAATCGAAATTTTAACAAACAACAGGTTTATGGGCGTTCTTGTAGGTACTCTAGTAACTATGATTATTCAAAGTAGTAGTGCTACTACTGTAATGGTTGTAGGTTTTGTAAATGCAGGACTTATGACATTGAGTCAGGCAATTGGAGTAATAATGGGTGCAAATATTGGTACAACTGTAACGGCGCAGTTAGTAGCTTTTAAATTAACAGACATAGCACCAATTGTAGTAGCGATAGGAGTTGCTATTTGGTTGTTTAGTTCAAATAAAAGACATAAAGAGATTGCTGAAATACTTATAGGATTTGGTATACTTTTTATAGGTATGGATTTTATGAAGCATAGTTTAAAACCTTTAGGCAAATCGCAGGCTTTTAAGGATTTATTGATTAGTTTAAATAATCCATATTTAGGTATTTTGGTAGGTTTTGGGCTAACTACAATAGTACAGAGTAGTAGTGCTTCAATAGGTTTACTTATAGCATTAGCTAGTCAGGGACTTATAACAATAGACATAGCTTTGCCAATATTATTTGGTGATAATATTGGTACTTGTGTTACTGCTTTATTATCAAGTATTGGTGCGAATAAAACGGCAAAGAGAGCGGCACTTATGCATTTATTATTCAATATTGTAGGAACATTGATATTTATGCTTGCATTAAGATATCCAATACAGCATTTAGTAACGCGCTTAACACCTAATGATGTCGGAAGGCAGATTGCTAATGCACATACATTTTTTAATATTGCCAATGTAGTAATTCAATTCCCATTTGCGGGATTCATTGTTATGGCTGCTAAAAAATTAATACCTGGAGAAGTTGAAGAAGATAATACGGGATTGAAATATTTAGATACTAGAATTATTGAAACTCCTTCTATTGCAGTAGGTCAGGCAGCAAAAGAAGTCTTGAGAATGGGTAAAGTTGCTCAAAATTCTCTTAAAATGGCAAAAGAATCTTTCTTTAATAAAAGTGAGAAGTTAACACATAAAGTATTTGAACAGGAGAAATTTATCAATCAATTAGAAAAAGATATTGTTCAGTATCTTGTAGAACTTTCAAATGCTGATTTAACTGATGAACAGCAAATAAAGGTAACTACTTTGCTCAATACAGTTAACGATTTAGAAAGAGTTGGGGACCATGCTGATAACATTGCTGAACTTGCACAGTATGCAATAGATAATAAACTTAGTTTTTCAGATGAAGCTTTAAGAGAATTAGAAATGATGTTTGAGAAAGTGGAAAATTCGTATAGAACTGCTCTTATGGCATATAAGACAGCGGATCCAGAAATAGCTAGAAGTGTAATAGCTTTTGAAGAAGACATTGACTTAATGGAGAAACAATTAAGATCAAATCACATCGAAAGATTAAATAAACAGCTATGTCATCCAAGTTCAGGTATAATATTTTTAGATATGATAAGCAACTTAGAAAGAGTAGCAGACCATGCATCAAATATTGCTTTAGCAATTTTAGATGCACTTAAGTAATAAAAGGGCCTTTTCGGGCTCTTTTAGTTTTTTTATTAGCGTTTTAATTTGTCAATGAGTTTTGCTGACTGTTAGTCAATGTTTTTTCTTGAGTACTTTATTTTTTAATTATATAATAGTGTTTAAAGACATTGTCTGAATGGGGAGGAAATAAACATGGAAAAGATAAAGATTATAACGGATAGTGTTTCTGATGTTCCTTTACAATATATTGACGAATACGATATAGAAGTTGTTCCTTTGACAATTAATTTTGAAAGTGAAAGTTATAAAGATAAGGTTGATATTACAGTCGATGAGTTCTATAAAAAAATGGATGAAAACGCTAAATTACCAACTACTTCACAAATAACTCCGATGGAGTTTTTAAATATATATGAAAAATTTAAAGATGATTATGATTATTTAATTGTAATAACTTTGTCATCGAAAATAAGTGGTACATATCAATCGGCTATAACAGCTATGCAATTAGCGGAAATGGAGGATAAGGTTACAGTTATAGATTCTAAAGGAATTACGTTAGGACAAGGGCTTATAGTATTAGAGGCTGCGAAGATGGCCAAAGATGGTAAAAGTAAAGATGAAATTGTAGAGAGGTTAAATGAATTAATTGATAAATTAGAGTATATCATCGTAATTGATTCACTAGAAAATTTAAAGAAACTCGGTAGAATATCTGCTGCTAAAGCATTTTTGGGAGAAAAACTTAAAATTAAACCAGTAATAACTATGAGAGATGGATATATTGTGCAGATGGATAAAATTCGTGGAAGAAAAAAAGCGATTAAGTGGATTATAGAAAAAATAAAAAGTGATAATGTAAATCTAGAGAATAAGACAATAGGTATAAATCATGCGAGAAATGAAGAAATTAGTCTGGAACTCGTAAATGCGATTAGAGAAAATTTTAATGTTGGAGAAATAATTTTTAGTGAAGTAGGTTGTACAGTAGCTATTTTTGCTGGTACTGGTGCATTTGCTATATATTATGAAAGAGAATAAAAATTAAAGTAAATAAAATACGAATTATCTATTTAAGGAAGGTGATAAGGTGTCAAGTAAAGTTTATTTTGTAAATTTAAGAGCAAAAAGTAAAAAAGATAATATACCGAATAAGATTCAAAGGCTATTTGATAAAGCTGGTATTAAAGAAGTGCTAACCAAAGATGATATAACTGCGATAAAATTACATTTTGGAGAAAAAGGTTCTAGTGCTTTTATACATCCAGTTTTTGTTAGGCAGATAGTTGATAAAGTAAAAGAATGCGGAGCTAAGCCTTTTTTAACAGATACAAATACTTTATATACAGGAAGTAGAACGAATAGTGTTATACATATACAGACGGCAATAGAAAATGGATTTGCATATGCTGTAGTAAATGCTCCGATAATAATAGCTGACGGTATATATAGTAAAAATTCGGTTGAAGTTAAAATAGACAAAAATCATTTTGAAACAGTGAAAATAGCTGGAGATATTTATTATTCTAATTCTATGATTGTACTAAGTCATGTTAAAGGGCATGTGATGGCTGGATTTGGCGGTGCTATAAAGAATTTAGCAATGGGATGTGCGACTGCTGCAGGAAAACAGGTTCAGCATTCCGATGCTAAACCTAAAGTAATTAACAAAAAATGTGTTGGTTGTAAGTTGTGTGCTAAACATTGTCCTGTTGAAGCTATAGAAATAGCAGATAATAAAGCGGTCATAAATAGAGAAAAATGTATTGGATGTGGGGAATGTATAACAATATGTCCTAAACGTGCAATTCAAATACAATGGGAGACAGATTCAGACATTTTTATTGAAAAGATGGCTGAATATGCTTATGGAGCTGTTAAAAATAAACAAGGTAAAGTTGCATATTTTAATTTTGTGATGAACGTAACTCCAATGTGTGATTGTGTTCCGTGGAGTGATGTACCAATAGTTAATGATGTAGGAATATTAGCTTCTTTTGATCCAGTAGCAATAGATAAGGCAAGTATAGATTTAATAAATAAGCAAATTGGTATAAAAAATAGTGATTTAAAACAAGGACATGAATCAGGAGAAGATAAATTTCACTGTTTACATCCGCAAGTTGATGCTAATAGAATATTGGAATATGGAGAAGAGATTGGATTAGGCAGTACAGATTATGAATTAATAGAAATTAAATAAATGAAAAATTTGTTGTGTAAGAAAAATTTATGTATTATAATAAGAATAGAAAGAAGTTTAATATCGTTTTAACTGGATGAGAAATGCGGGAGAGACCGTAAAGGCGCCGAAGGAGTAAGTTATATACCTTGTGTGCCGGTATATAATGAAGCTCTCAGGCAAAAGGACCGTATTTCGACAGTTCTCTGGAGAGCCTCAGGGCACCGAAGGAGCAATTCTTGTAAAAGAAGAAACTCTCAGGTTAAAAACAGAGTAAAGGCACCTATAAGGGGGGCTTTTACTCTATTTTTATGTCATTTCCATTGAAAACCTTTTCCCTTTAAGGAGTGAAATTATTGGGTAAAATACTTATAACTAATAATCCTTTAGTAAAAGAACAGTTGTCGAAATATATTGTAATAGAGTATTATGAAATAGAATATTTAGATATTTTGAAAAGAGTTAGGGATAAAATACATTTGGGACATAAGTTGTTATCTCACCCTTTATCGGGCAGTGTTAAACCTAATGAAACACCTTATAAATCCATAATTATTAGTAAAGATAAAGGGAAGTTAGATTATGAGTCGTTGATGGTTATTGAAAAGAGTATCGAAACTGCAGAAAAATTTTTAAGAAACTTTAAAACTCCAAATTGGACAGAAAATATTTTATTAGATTTTCAAATTATAGATTTGTCGCTTATTAAGGATGTTGTAATAGATAGAAGTATAATTTAAGAATTGTATTTGTATAAAAAAAGTATTAAAGAGAGAAAATTTAGTTAAGTTATTAAAATCTTAAAAGGGGTGTTAATTATGGAAAATTTGTATGATGTAGTTATTATAGGTTCAGGTCCAGCGGGTTTATCAGCAGCTTTATATGCAGGAAGAGCAAGATTAAATACTTTAGTTATTGAAAAGGAAAGAACAGGAGGCCAGATAGTAACTACAGATGAAGTGGCTAATTATCCTGGCTCAATTAGAAATGCAACAGGACCTTCTTTAATTGCGAGAATGGTTGAACAAGTTGAAGAATTTGGAGCTAAAAGAATTTCTGATACTATTACTGAAGTTAAATTAGAAGGAAAAATCAAGGTACTTAAAGGAGAGAAGGGAGAATATAAAGCTAAAGCCGTAATAGTTGCGACAGGAGCAAAACCTAGACAGCTAAACTGTCCAGGAGAAAAAGAATTTACTGGAAAAGGAGTTTCTTACTGTGCTACTTGTGATGCTGATTTCTTTACTGATTTTGATGTATATGTAATCGGTGGCGGGGATTCAGCAGTAGAAGAAGCTATCTATTTAACAAAGTTCGCTAGAAAGGTAACTATAATACATAGAAGAGATCAGTTAAGAGCAGCTAAATCTATTCAAGAAAAAGCATTTAAGAATGAAAAAATTGATTTTATTTGGAATTCTGAAGTAAAGGAAATTAAAGGCGATGGTATTGTAGAGTCAATGGTTATAAGAAACAGGGTTACTGGTGAAGAAACAGAAATACATGCAAATGAAGAAGACGGCACATTTGGTATATTCGTATTCATAGGATATATGCCACAAACTGATTTATTTAAAGGTATATTGGAGATGGATGAAAGAGGATATTTGTTAACTGATGAGAATATGAAAACAAATATAGAAGGAGTTTTTGCGGCAGGGGATTGTAGGGAAAAATCTTTGAGACAAGTTGTTACTGCCTGTGCAGATGGGGCAATAGCTGCTACACAGGCTGAAAAATATATTGAAAATAATTTTAGCGAATAAATTTAAGGAGGGGTCATGATGTTAGAAGTAAATAAGGAAACATTTGAAGCTGAAGTATTAAATGCAGAAGGATATGTCTTAGTAGATTTCTGGGGAAAAAGCTGTGAACCTTGTAAGGCATTATTACCACATGTAGAGAAATTAGCAGAAAAGTATGGAGACAAGATGAAATTCTGTAAACTTGATACTTCATCAGCAAGAAGATTAGCTATTAAACAAAGAGTATTAGGATTACCTACAATAGCTATTTATAAAGATGGAGAGAAAATTGATGAATTAACAAAAGAAGATGCAACACCTGCAAACATTGAGGAAATGATTAAAAAATATATTTAAATTTTTTCTTTAAACTTATTAAAAATTAAAGGGAGGTGACTGCATGCGCCTAGAATTAGGAAATATCTATATCAAGGATGTTCAATTTGGAGATGAAACAAAGGTTGAAAATGGAGTACTTTATGTAAATAAAGAAGAACTAATCTCTATTATATCAGAAGATGAACATCTAAAGAGTGTAGATGTTGAATTGGCTAAACCAGGTGAAAGTATAAGGATAATGCCTGTAAAAGATGTTATTGAGCCAAGAGTTAAAGTAGAAGGGAAAGGCGGTATTTTCCCTGGTGTAATATCAAAAGTAGAAACGGTAGGTTCTGGAAGAACTAACGTTTTGAAAGGCGCTGCTGTAGTAACTACTGGTAAAATAGTAGGTTTCCAAGAAGGAATAATCGATATGACTGGTCCAGGAGCCGAGTATACACCTTTTTCAAAATTGAATAATGTTGTTTTAGTGTGTGAGCCAGTTGATGGATTAAAACAACATGAACATGAAAAAGCTGTTAGAATGGCGGGATTAAAAGCTGCCGAATATTTAGGTAAAGCAGCTAAAAATGTAGAACCAGATGAAGTTGAGACTTATGAATTTTTACCATTACTTAAGAGTATTGAAAAATATCCAGATTTACCAAAAGTAGCATATGTATTAATGCTTCAAAGCCAAGGTTTATTACATGATACTTATGTATATGGTGTTGATGCTAAACAGATATTGCCTACTTTAATAAGTCCAACAGAATTAATGGATGGGGCTATTATAAGTGGTAACTGTGTGTCAGCTTGTGACAAGAACACTACTTATCACCATTTAAATAACCCAATAATTCAAGACCTTTATAAAAAGCATGGGAAAGAATTAAACTTTGTCGGTGTTATTATAACTAATGAAAACGTATATTTGGCTGATAAAGAACGCTCATCAAATTGGGCTGCTAAATTAGCTGAGTATTTAGGTGTAGATGGTGTTATCATTTCACAAGAAGGTTTTGGTAACCCAGATACAGACTTAATTATGAATTGTAAGAAAATAGAACAAAAAGGCATTAAAACAGTTATTGTAACAGATGAATATGCAGGAAGAGATGGAGCTTCACAATCATTAGCAGATGCTGATCCATTGGCAAATGCTGTTGTAACAGGAGGTAACGCTAATGAAATTATTGAGTTACCGCCTATGGATAAGGTTATAGGGCATGTTGAACCTGCTAATAAGATTGCAGGAGGATTTGATGGCAGTTTGAAAGAAGATGGATCTATAGTAGTTGAATTACAGGCTATAACAGGAGCTACTAATGAACTAGGATTTAATAAATTGACAGCTAAGGGATATTAAACAAGAATATATAAAATAAAGAAAATTGAAGTAAAAATTATATAGAAAGGAAGGGTAAGAATGGGATTACTAGATGGTAAAAAAGTAATCATAATTGGTGACAGAGATGGAATTCCTGCACAAGCTATTGAAGAGTGTTTGAAGACTACTGAAGCTGAAGTAGTTTTTGCATCAACTGAATGTTTTGTCTGAACTGCTGCAGGAGCTATGGACCTAGAAAATCAAAAGAGGGTTAAAGATTTAACTGAAAAATATGGTGCTGAAAATGTTGTTGTAATATTAGGAGCTGCTGAAGCAGAAGCTGCTGGGTTAGCAGCTGAAACTGTTACAGCAGGAGACCCTACTTTTGCAGGTCCATTAGCAGGAGTCCAGTTAGGACTTAGAGTATATCATGCAGTAGAACCAGAATTCAAAAATGAGGTTGATCCAGAAGTTTATGATGAGCAAATTGGTATGATGGAAATGGTATTAGATGTAGATGAAATCATAAGTGAAGTTAGTGAAATAAGAGAAGAATATTGTAAATTTAATGATTAAAAAGACCCGAATTAGAGAGGGGGGAAAAAATGAGTAAAATAAGAGTAGTTCATTATATTAACCAATTCTTCGCAGGAATTGGTGGAGAAGAGAAAGCTGACTACAAGCCTGAAGTAAGAGAAGGGGTTGTAGGCCCTGGTATGGAGTTTAATAAGAAGTTTGGGGAAGAGGCAGAAATAGTAGCAACTATAATCTGTGGTGACTCATATTTCAATGAAAATATAGAAGAAGCAAAGAAAACAATAATTGAAATGGTTAAAAAATATAATCCTGATTTATTTATTGCAGGTCCGGCATTTAATGCTGGTAGATATGGGGTTGCTTGCGGTACTATAACTGACGCTGTTAATAAAGAATTAGGAATTCCGGTATTAACAGGTATGTATCCAGAAAATCCTGGAGCAGATATGTTCAAAAAAAGTGTTTATATAATAGAGACTAAAAATAGTGCAGCTGGTATGAGAAAAGCCGTTAAGTCAATGGCTGCTTTGGCTTTAAAATTAGCAAAAGGTGAAAAAATAGGAACTCCTGATGAAGAAGGTTATATTCCTAGGGGTATAAGAAAGAATTATTTTGCAGAAAAAAGAGGTTCAGAAAGAGCAGTTGAGATGCTCATTAAGAAACTTAAAGGTGAAGAATTTAAAACTGAATATCCTATGCCAGATTTTGATAGAGTAGATCCAAATCCTCCAGTAAAAGATATTACTAAAGCTAAAATTGCTTTAGTTACTTCGGGAGGTATAGTACCAAAAGGTAATCCAGATCATATAGAGTCTTCGAGTGCATCTAAATATGGTAAATATGATATTTCACAATTTGATGATTTAACACCAGAGACACATGAAACAGCGCATGGTGGTTATGACCCTGTTTATGCAAATGAAGATGCAGATAGAGTATTACCTGTAGATGTTCTTAGAGAACTTGAGAAAGAAGGAAAGATTGGTCAGCTTCATAGATACTTCTATACTACAACTGGTAATGGTACTTCTGTTGCTAACGCTAAAGCTTTTGCAGCCGAATTTGCAAAAGAGTTAGTAGCAGATGGTGTGGATGCTGTTATCTTAACATCTACATGAGGTACTTGTACACGTTGCGGTGCAACAATGGTTAAAGAAATTGAAAGAGCAGGTATTCCTGTAGTTCATATGTGTACAGTAGTACCTATATCACTAACTGTTGGTGCTAATAGAATAGTTCCAACAATAGCGATACCACATCCGCTTGGAAACCCAAGTCTTAGCAGAGAAGAAGAAAAGGCTTTAAGAAGAAGTTTAGTAGAAAGAGCGCTAAAAGCTTTACAAACTGAAGTGGATGGACAGACAGTTTTTGAAGAGTAAGCTAATCATATAAAACTATAAGGGTGATGATAGGTTCATCACCCTTTGTTAAAATAATAGAAAATTAGTGTATTATTTGCGGAGGTGAAAATTATGAGTTTTGCAGTAGTTAAAGGAGCAGGTTATATTTTAGTTCATGCACCTGATATGGTTATACACAATGGTACTACTCAAACTTCAGAAAGAATAATAAATCCTGATTCAGAATATTTAAAAGAACTTCCAAAGCATTTACGTAACTTTGACGAAGTTGTAAGTTATGCACCAAATCAAACTTATATTGGAAACATTTCACCAGATGATTTATCAAAATATGAGATGCCTTGGTATGATAAAAAGGTTGAAGGTGCAGATAGATTTGGTAAATTCGGAGAAATTATGCCGCAAGATGAATTTATAGGTCTTATGAAGATATCTGATACATTTGATTTAGTAAAATTAGAAAAAGAGTTTACTAATATTGTTAAAGAAAAGTTAGAGAAACATCCACTAATGAATGATAATTTAATTTCGAAACTTAAAGAAGGCGAAGAGATTTCCGAAATAGAAAAATTGATTAATCAGCAGCATGCAGAACCAATTTATAATGAAGGTAAATTAGTTGGATGTGTTAAAAGAGCGCATGATATTGATATTAATTTGAATGCTCATACTTTATTTGAAAATTTAGTCGTTAAAGCTTCGGGAGCATTAGCATTGTTAAATTTATTAGCTAAAAATAATTTTAAAGCTGAAGATATAGATTATGTAATTGAGTGTTCAGAAGAAGCTTGCGGCGATATGAACCAAAGAGGTGGCGGAAACTTTGCGAAGGCGATTGCAGAAGTTGTAGGTTGTATAAATGCTACTGGATCAGACACAAGAGGATTCTGTGCGGGACCTACTCATGCACTAATAGAAGCTGCTGCTTTAGTTCAGGCTGGAGTTTATGAAAACGTCGTAATAGTAGGTGGAGGAGCAACTGCAAAATTAGGAATGAACGGAAAGGACCATGTAAAGAAAGGTATGCCTATATTAGAGGATGTCTTAGGCGGATTTGCAGTATTAGTAAGTAAAAATGATGGAGTAAATCCTGTATTAAGAACCGATTTAGTAGGACGTCATACTGTTGGAACAGGGTCATCACCACAAGCTGTAATCACTTCATTAATAACTACTCCATTAGATAAAGGAAACTTAAAAATTACAGATATAGATAAATATTCTGTTGAGATGCAAAATCCAGATGTTACTAAACCAGCTGGAGCAGGAGATGTTCCTACATCAAACTATAAGATGATTGCTGCTTTAGGCGTTAAGAGAAAAGAGTTAGATAGAAAAGATTTGATGAATTTTGTTAAAGAGCATGGTATGCCAGGATGGGCGCCAACTCAAGGGCATATTCCTTCTGGTGTTCCTTATATAGGTTTTGCGAGAGAAGAAATGCTAGATGGTAAAATAAATAGAGCTATGATTGTTGGTAAAGGTAGTTTATTCTTAGGACGTATGACAAACTTATTTGATGGCGTGTCGATTGTGATTGAAAGAAATAGTGGTAAAGTAGATAGTAATAAAGGAGTTTCTGAAGAAGAAGTTAAGAAGTTAGTAGCAGAAGCTATGAGAGAATTTGCATCACATCTTTTAAAAGATTAGAGGTGATATAGATGTCAGATAACAACGTAAAAAAGCTCATAGGTAAAGTTTTTAATGATATAGCTGATGCAATAGAAACAGGACAATTTGGCAAGAAAGTAAGAGTAGGTATTACAATTTTAGGCAGTGAGCATGGTGTTGAAAATATAGTCAGAGGAGCTGAAATAGCCCAGTCAAGAGACAACTCTATTGAAGTAGTATTAATAGGACCTAAAGTAGATACAGAATTAGAAATAATTGAAGCAAACACTGAAGAAGAAGCTCATAAAAAAATGGAAGAACTATTAGATAGTAATGAAATTAATAGTGCCGTTACAATGCATTATAATTTTCCAATAGGCGTTTCAACTGTAGGGAAAGTTATTACACCTGGTTTGGGTAGAGAGATGTTTATAGCTACTACAACGGGAACATCTTCTCCAGATAGAGTGGAGGCCATGACAAAAAATGGAATATTTGGTATTATAACTGCTAAAGCTATGGGAATAGAAAATCCTACTGTAGGGATACTAAATGTTGATGGAGCTAGACAAGTAGAAAGAGTTCTTAAAGAATTATCTAATAATGGATATGAAATAAACTTTACTGAATCAATGAGAGCAGATGGTGGTTCAGTAATGAGGGGAAACGACCTCTTGGCAGGAACACCTGATGTAATGATTACCGATACATTAACAGGTAATTTACTTATGAAGATTTTTTCCTCATTTACAACAGGAGGAAGCTATGAGGCTATGGGCTATGGATATGGTCCTGGAATTGGAGAAGATTATAGTAGAATAATATTAATACTTTCAAGGGCTTCAGGCGTTCCAGTAGTAGCAAATGCTATTTCTTATGCTGCGAAATTAGCTAAAGGCGATTTAATAAAAATTAGTAAGGAAGAGTTTGCCAAAGCCAAAAAAGCTAAATTAGATGATATAATAAATGGATTGAAAAAAGGAGCAGCGGCTAAAGAAGTAGAAGAAGAAGTTATAGCACCGCCAAAAGAAGTAGTAACTGGATCAATTTCTGGTATAGATATTTTGGAATTAGAAAATGCCGTTAAAATATTGTGGAAAAATGGTATTTATGCAGAGAGCGGAATGGGTTGTACAGGCCCTATAGTGATGGTTAATGAATCGAAACTAGATAAAGCTATAGAAATATTAGTAAATGCCGGCTATAAATCTAAGGAAACCTTTTCATGCTAAGCAAATGCCCTAGGTATATTCCTAGGGTATTTTACATAGATTATAAAGTAGATTTTTTATTATTACAGAAAAAGTGTATTGATTATAAAAAGTTTAGGATTTTTAGAGGAATTTTTATAATTTTATAGAATATTATAATTTGTTGGTTAATTTAATTAATTCTGCAAACTGATTTGTGGACAAAATAATATTTAAGGAGGTATTTTGAAATGATTAAAAAGATTATTGCACTTCTATTGACTACTGTTTTAGTACTCACTTTAGCAGTAGGATGTACTAGTAAAACTGGGAAAGTAACTATTGGTATGATTACTGACACTGGTGGATTAGGAGATCAGTCATTTAACGATTCTGCTTGGGAAGGTCTAGGTAGAGCAGAAAAAGAACTTGGTATTGAAAGAAAAGTACTTGAATCTGAAAGTGCTGATGACTATTTACCAAACTTAACTAGTTTTGCTGAAGAAAAAATGGATTTAATTATAGGAGTTGGATACTTATTTGATAAATCAATGGAAACAGCATCCAAACAGTTTCCAGATCAGAAATTTGCTATAATTGATGCAGTGGTTAACGCTCCTAATGTTGCATCACTTACATTTAAAGAAGAAGAAGGTTCATTTTTAGTAGGGGTTATAGCTGGACTTGCAACTAAAACTAATAAAATAGGATTTATTGGTGGAATGAAATCTCCTTTAATTCAGAAATTTGAATATGGTTTTAGAGCAGGTATTAAAGCTGTTAATCCTAATGCAGAAGTATTTGTGAACTATGCCGATTCTTTCGAAGATGCTGCTAAAGGTAAAGAAATAGCATTAGTACAACACGAAAAAGGTGCCGACATTATATACCATGCTGCTGGTGGTGTTGGTGTTGGATTAATCGAAGCAGCTAAAGAAAAAGGATTTTGGGCAATTGGTGTTGATAAAGACCAATCAGCTCTAGCTCCCAAAAATGTTCTTTGTTCAATGATAAAGAGAGCTGATAATGCAACATATTATGTTGCTAAAGCTATAAAAGAAGGGAAATTTGAAGGTAAAGTATATACTTATGGTTTAAAAGAAGAAGGTGTAGATTATAGTGATAAAGCTGGTAATTTAACTAAAGAGTTAAAAGATGCAGCTGAAAAATATAAAAAAGCTATAATAGAAGGTAAAATAGTAGTTCCTAAAACTAAAGAAGAGTTTGAAAAGTTTGAAGCTCCAAAATTGTAAGAACATTTATACTTGATTAAATTTTATAATATCGGTTATAATAATTAGGTCAGATACAGTATCTGACCTAATTCTGTTTTAAAGGAGGGAATTTGGGTGAATTATGTAGTAGAGATGAAAAATATTACTAAAGTTTTTCCAGGTGTTGTTGCTAATGATAATGTTAATTTTTCTGTCAAGAAAGGTGAAATTCATGTTTTATTGGGGGAAAATGGTGCTGGAAAAACTACTTTAATGAATATATTATATGGTTTATATGAGCCGACATCTGGTGAAATATATATCAAGGGAGAAAAGGTGGAAATAAAAAATCCTAACATTGCTATTGAAAAAGGGATAGGAATGGTACATCAACATTTTATGTTGGTTGAGCCTTTTACAGTAGCGGAAAACATTATCCTTGGTACTGAACCGTCTCTGTATGGTGGATTAAAGTTGGACAATGAAAAAGCAGTAGAGGAAGTTAATAGGATCTCAAACGAATATGGTTTGGCTGTAGATCCAAATGTGAAAATAGAGGATATTTCTGTGGGTATGCAGCAGAGGGTTGAAATATTAAAAGCTCTCTATAGAGGAGCCGATATTTTAATATTAGATGAGCCGACTGCAGTTCTTACTCCACAGGAAATTGAAGAACTTGGAGTAATTTTAAGGAATCTTGCTAACCAAGGCAAATCTATTATTTTAATCACTCATAAACTAAAAGAAGTAATGGCAATGAGTGATAGGGTGACGGTCATAAGAAGAGGTAAAATTATAAATACTTTAAATACAAAAGATACTAGCGGTGAAGAATTAGCTGAGTTAATGGTAGGTAGAAAAGTTAATTTAGTAGTTCAAAAAGAAAAAAGGGAAGCTGGTAAGTCGGTATTAGAGGTTAAAGATTTACATGCATTAGATAATAGAGGAGTACCAGCACTTAAAGGTATTAGTTTTGAGGTTAAAGCCGGAGAAATTTTTGCATTAGCAGGTGTAGATGGTAATGGACAAACTGAACTGATAGAGGTAATAACAGGATTGAGAAATGCGATAAAAGGAAAGGTTCTATTAGAAGGAGAAGATATTACCAGATTAAAAACTAGAAAAATAATTGAAAAAGGAGTAGGACATATACCGGAAGATAGACTTAAGAGAGGATTAATTCTTAATCATACGATTGCAGAGAATATGATACTTGGAGATCATCATAAAGAACCTTTTAGTAAAAACGGAATAATGAATTATGATATTATTCATGAACATGCTAAAAAATTAATTGAAGAATTTGATGTTAGAACACCGAGCGAAGAAGTTAATGCAAAGTCACTTTCTGGAGGTAATCAGCAGAAAGTTATTATAGCAAGAGAATTGAATAGAGATCCAGTATTATTAATTGCAGCACAGCCTACAAGAGGTTTAGATGTTGGAGCAATTGAGTTTGTGCATAAAAGATTAGTAGAACAAAGAAATAGAGGTAAGGCTGTACTTCTAGTTTCTTTAGAGTTAGATGAAGTTATGGCATTAGCCGATAGAATAGGTGTAATATATGACGGAAAACTTGTCGGAATTCTTAGTGCAGAAGAAGCTACTGAGAAAAAGCTTGGTATAATGATGGCTGGCGGTAAAGCATAAATTCTAAATAATAAGGCGAGGTGAAACAATGGAAAGGGATAGTAAGTTAAAGACATTTGTTGAAAATATAAAATTTCCATTATTAGCAATTTTATTGTCTTTTTTAATAGGTGCTTTATTTATTATTTGGACGGGTAACAATCCATTAGTTGCTTATGGGGCACTTCTTAGCGGTAGTTTAGGAGGATTAGACAGATTTGGACAAACACTTTTAAAAACTACTCCTTTAATATTTACTGGTTTGGCAGTTTCGTTTGCTTTTAGATGTGGTCTATTTAATATAGGAGCAGAGGGACAGTATGTAATCGGAGCATTAACTACAGTAGCTGCTGGTTATATATTTAATTCTATATTTGGAGATTTACCGAGATTTATATTTATACCTTTAGTTATGTTAGCAGGTGCATTGGGCGGTGCACTTTGGGCAGCAATTGCAGGTTTTCTTAAATCGAAATTAGGTGTACATGAAGTAATAACTACAATAATGCTTAACTATACAAGTATTCATGTAAGTAATTTTTTTGTTAGAACTGCATTAAATCCTTCTACATTAGAGGGAACTACACAGAAAGCATACACTGTTTTACTGCCTGAGTCTGCAAGATTAACTCAGCTAAAGGAAATTATACCTTGGTTTGGTTATTCTAGCGTTCATACAGGTATATTTATAGCTATAATTTGTGCTATTATAGCATATTTTATATTATTTAAAACTACTTTAGGATATGAAATACGTTCGGTGGGGCAAAATTCTCATGCAGCGGAGTATGGTGGAATAAGTGTTTCTAAAAACCTTGTATTAGCAATGATTATATCTGGAATGTTTGCAGGATTAGCTGGTGCTACACAAGTAGCAGGTTTAAACTATAAAGTTGATATGGCTCCTATTTCTCCTGGCTATGGTTTTACAGGTATAGCTGTTGCTTTAGTTGGTAAAAATCATCCGCTTGGGGTATTAGCTAGTGCACTTTTATTTGGTATTTTGAGTAATGGTGCTAGGAGAATGCAGATTGAAGGTATTCCAAAAGAAGTAGTTGGGATAATACAAGGTATAATTATCATTTTTATAGCAGGTGAAAGAATTATAAAATTTGTATCTGAGATAAGAGAACGCAGAAATAGAAAATGCAACGTTGAGGGGGTGAATTAAGTTGTTAAGTATTATAATAGCTGTAGTAGCATCAGCTTTAAGATTGGCAACACCGCTTATTTTTGCATCATTAGGAGGAGTTTTTTCTGAAAGATCTGGTGTTGTTAATATAGCACTCGAAGGTATTATGATCAATGGAGCTTTTTTCTCAATATTAACAACTGAATTTACAGATTCACCTTGGTTAGGAGTATTAGTCGCAGCTATCGTTGGTATATTAACTTCTTTAATTCTAGCTTTCTTAGCAGTTCATCTTAAAGCGGATCAGGTAGTTACTGGTGTTGCAATAAACCTACTTTCAGCAAGTTTTACTGCATTTCTATTAGAGATAGTATGGCACAGATCGGGGCAGACTGATCCGGTTGAAAATGCGATTAGAGCTAAACCTTTGCCTCTTATAAATAAAATACCGATTATTGGAGATTTAACTTCGCAATTAACGCCTTTTGTGTACTTAGCTATATTAGCTGTTATTGTTTCATATTATGTATTATACAAAACCCCTTTTGGATTAAGAGTTAGAGCGGTTGGAGAACATCCGAGAGCAGCAGACACAGTGGGGATTAATGTATATAAAATTAGATATATATGTGTTATGATAAGTGGTGCATTAGCAGGAATTGCAGGATCAGCTTTATCATTAGGTGCGATAAGCTTATTTAGAGAAGGCATGACTGCTGGAAAAGGCTTCATAGCTTTAGCAGCTATGATATTCGGTAAATGGCATCCTGTAGGAGCTTTTTTAGCTTGTTTATTCTTTGGATTTACAGAAGCAATTCAAATACAAGCATCAACTCTTGGATTAGGTTTTATACCATCAGAGTTTTTGCAAATCATACCTTATGTAGCTACAATATTAGCTTTAGCTGGTGTGGTAGGTAGAGCTGTTGCTCCAGCGGCAGATGGTGTACCTTATGAAAAAGGAGAAAGATAGTAAAGAATATTTTGCTCTCTGTCAAATGAGGCAGAGAGCTTTCTTTTTACATATGATTTTTGATATAATATTTTAGAGGGCGATTAGTCATAAACTAGTAATTAATATTATAGATTATAGTAATAAATTAAATATTTTTAGGAGTGAAATATATGAGACTTGGATTTGAACTGAGTCTTCAGCAGTCTCAAAAGTTAATAATGACACCTGAATTAAGACAAGCTATTAAAATATTGCAATATACTAATTTTGAATTATCTCAGTTTATTGAGGAAGAATTAGAAAAAAATCCATTGCTAGAAATCGAATCTAGAGAAGATAATGCAGAGAAAGATATAGACTTAGATGAATTAAAATCAGGAATTGATTGGAAAGAATATCTGGGGAAATATGATGACATAAGTTATAGTAGTTATAAAGAGGATGATAGCAATGATTGGATTTTAGAAAACTATATAACATATAAAACTACGCTCAAAGAACATCTCTTGTTTCAGTTGAATTTGACGTTATTTGATGAAATGGATAAAAAAATAGGAGAATTTATTATTGAAAGTTTGGATGAAAATGGGTATTTAAGAATCACAACTAATGAGATAGCAAATCGGTTAAAGGTTGATGATGATCGAGTTGAAAACGTTTTAAAGATAATACAAACTTTCGATCCGGTTGGGGTCGGAGCTAAAGATTTGAAAGAGTGTTTGAAGATACAACTAGAAGATCGAGGTATAAAGGACCCATATGTTTTTAAAGTATTAGAAAATTATTTAGAGGAAATAGCCTGTAATAAACTTACTAAAATTTCAAAAGAATTAGGTATTAGTATAAAAAAAGTACAAAATATATGTGATTTAATCAAAACTCTTGAACCAAAACCGGGAAGAGGTTTTATTAATAGCAGTGATGATGTTAAGTTTATAAAACCTGATGTTACTTTAGAAATTATTGACGGTGAATATATAATACAAGTAAATGATGTAACTGCACCTAGATTAACCGTAAATAATTACTATAGAAGATTACTCAATCAAGCAATTGAAGAGGCTATTGTTAAATTTATAAAATGTAAGCTCGATTCTGCTTTATGGTTAATTAAAAGTATAGAACAGAGGAGAATGACAATTTATAGAGTTGCGGAGGCAATAGTTAGATATCAAAGAGAGTTTTTTGAAAAAGGGAAAAAAGCTTTAAAGCCTTTATCATTAAAAGTGATAGCTGATGAATTAGAAATACATGAATCTACAGTAAGTAGAGCAATAAATGGTAAATATATACAAACTCCTAAAGGAATATTTGAGTTAAAATTCTTTTTTTCGAGAGGAGTATTAGCAAATCAAGAGGAGATTTCTTCGACTAGTGTAAAATCTATGATAAAAGAATTGATAGAGAGTGAAGACCCTAAAAAGCCATTAAGCGATCAAAAAATAACAGATATATTAAGAAAGAAAAATATAAAAATATCTAGGAGGACTGTAGCAAAATATAGGGATGAATTAAATATTCCTTCTTCAAATTTAAGAAAAAGATATTAAAGAAAAATAGGGTTTCTAGTCTTGAAATTTAAAAATATATTGATTATAATATAGGTGTTGGTAAATTTTTTTATAAGTAATGGGACATAATGATTATATGCGGGACATTAAACGTCCATACCTTAATTATTCTTGTATTTTATAGCTATTTTGTTGAACTATGTGGGACATATGCTGCCATTATGGACGCCATAAGTCCATGAGGAGAGAAAAATTATGAAGGATATTATCGAACTACAAAGAAAAATTGTGCCAGAAATGATTGAGATTTTAGAAAAAAGGTATAATATTCTAAGAAATATATATTATAATCAGCCGATAGGTAGGAGAACGTTGGCTAATAGTTTAAATGTTGGTGAGAGAATAATAAGGACAGAAGTTAGTATATTGAAAAAACAGGGTTTATTGGAAATAAAATCTCAAGGTATGAATGTTACTCAAGAAGGTAAAATAATAATTGAAGATTTGAAAGATTTTATACATAGAATAAAGGGTCTGAATGGATTAGAAAAAAAGTTAGAGGAAAGATTAAATATTAGCAATGTTATAGTAGTACCGGGTAATTATGATGAAGATAAATTGATATTAAAGGATATTGGTAAAGCTTCAGCTAAGTATTTAAAGCAAATCATAAGAAACGATAGTATTATAGGAATAACTGGTGGTACTACAATGGCTCAATTAGCCGAGGAGATGCCAGAACAAAGAGGAGAAACTGATATTCTTGTACTTCCTGCTAGAGGTGGACTTGGGAAAAATGTAGAGGTACAGGCTAATAATGTTGCAGCTAAATTAGCACAGAAGTTAGGTGGGCATTATAAATTACTGCATATACCTGATAATATAGGCAAAGAAGCTCTTGATGCACTTCTGCAAGTATCGGAAATTAGAGAGATTGTTGAATCTATAAAAAGATTAGATGTATTGGTATTTGGAATAGGTAGAGCAGATGTAATGGCGAGAAGAAGGCAGCTTAGTCCAGAAGTAATACAAGAATTAAAAAATAGAGGTGCAGTTGCAGAGGCTTTTGGGCACTATTTTAATACAAAAGGGGAAAAAGTTTGGGAATCAAATTCAGTTGGTTTATCTCTAGTAGATTTTGAGAATTTAAAGAATGTAATTGGAGTTGCATGTGGTGTAAGTAAAGCTGAGGCTATAGTTGCTATTTGCAGTCTTAAAAGAGATATGACTTTAATTACAGATGAGGGAGCAGCTAGAAAGATACTAGAATTAGTTAAATAAGCTACATATGTAGCTAAAAAATATAAAGGAGGAATATACAATGGCTATTAAAGTTGGTATTAATGGTTTTGGAAGAATAGGAAGAAATGTTTTAAGATCAGCATTAGAGAATGGAGTTACTGAGTTCGAGGTTGTAGCAATTAACGATTTAGCAAAACCTGAAGCTTTAGCACACTTATTCAAATATGATTCATGTTTTGGAAAATTTGAAGGAACTGTAGCAGTAGAAGGAGATTATATAGTATTAAATGGAAAGAAAATAAAAGTTTTAAGCGAAAGAGATCCTGAAAAATTACCTTGGGCAGAGTTAGGAGTAGACATTGTAATAGAATCAACTGGTATTTTCAGAGATAGAGAAGGAGCAGAAAAACATATCAAAGCAGGAGCTAAAAAAGTTATAATCAGTGCACCTGCTAAAAATGAAGATGTAACAATAGTTATGGGTGTAAATGAGAAAGATTATGATCCAGCAAATCACAATATAATTTCAAATGCTTCTTGTACAACTAACTGTTTAGCACCAGTTGCTAAAGTTATATTAGAGAAATTTGGAATTAAAAAAGGATTAATGACAACAGTTCACTCATATACAAATGACCAAAGAATATTAGATGCACCACATAAAGACTTAAGAAGAGCTAGAGCAGCTGCTGAATCAATCATTCCTACAACTACAGGAGCAGCTAAAGCAGTTGCATTAGTATTACCTGAATTAAAAGGAAAATTAAGTGGTATGGCAATGAGAGTACCAACTCCAACAGTTTCAGTAGTAGACGTAGTATTTGAAGTTGAAAAAGAAACTACTGCAGAAGAAGTAAATAAAGCTTTAAAAGAAGCAGCTGAAGGAGAATTAAAAGGAGTATTAGGATATTCAGATGAGCCACTAGTATCAATCGATTACAGAAAAGATTCTCATTCATCAATAGTTGATGCTTTATCAACCATGGTAATTGGTGGAAATATGGTTAAAGTTGTTTCATGGTATGATAATGAGTGGGGATATTCAACAAGAGTTGTTGATTTAGTAAAATACATTATTGAAAAAGGACTATAAAAGATGTTGACCGGTTTTGTAGTTAGCTACAAAACCGGCTTTACCTTTAAGAAGTAGAATTGCTTGAGGAGGGGTAATATGTTAAATAAAAGAACGGTTGAGGATTTAGATGTTAGAGGTAAAAAAGTATTAGTGAGATGTGATTTTAACGTACCAATGAATGAAAATGGCGAAATAACTGACGATAGAAGAATTAGAAGTGCAATCCCTACAATTGAATACATAATCAATAATGGTGGAAAAGTAATATTAATGTCACATTTAGGAAGACCAAAAGGAGAGCCTAATCCTAAATACAGTTTAGAGCCAGTAGCAAAGAGATTATCTGAACTTTTAAATAAAGAGGTAATTTTTGCAGCAGATGATAACGTAGTTGGAGAAAATGCTAAAAAAGCTGTTGCAGAAATGAAAGAAGGAGATGTAGTTTTACTACAAAATACTAGATATAGAAAAGAAGAAACAAAAAATGGAGAAGAATTTGCAAAAGAATTAGCTTCATTAGCTGACCTTTTTGTAAATGATGCTTTTGGTACAGCTCATAGAGCACATGCTTCAAATGTTGGTGTTAGTCAGCATTTACCATCAGCTGTAGGATATCTTGTTAAAAAAGAAATTGAAGTTATGGGTAAGGCTATGTCAAATCCGGAGAGACCTTTTGTAGCTATACTTGGTGGAGCTAAAGTATCAGACAAGATAGGAGTTATCGAAAATCTATTAGATAAAGTAGACAGTTTATTAATAGGTGGAGGAATGATGTTTACATTCCTAAAAGCAAAAGGATATGAGATAGGAAAATCTCTTTTAGAAGAAGATAAAATAGAGTTAGCAAAAGAGCTTATGAAAAAAGCAGAAGAAAAAGGTGTTAAATTATTATTACCTGTAGATACTGTTGTAGCAAAAGAATTCAAGAATGATACTGAATTTAAAACTGTAAAAGTTGAAGAAATACCAGCAGATATGATGGGATTAGATATTGGAGAGGAAACAAGAAAGATATTTGCTGAAGAAATATTAAAAGCTAAAACTGTTGTATGGAACGGACCAATGGGCGTTTTTGAAATGGAGAACTTTGCAAAGGGAACAGAAGCAATAGCTGAAGCTATGGCAAAATCAGATGCTGTAACTATTGTTGGTGGAGGAGATAGTGCAGCTGCTGTTGAAAAGACAGGATATAATGATAAAATGACTCATATATCAACTGGTGGTGGAGCATCATTAGAGTTCTTTGAAGGAAAAACATTACCTGGTATTGCGGCGATTGATGATAAGTAAGGAGGAGCATTATGAGAAAGCCTATAATAGCTGGAAACTGGAAAATGCATAATACTATTGAAGAAGGTATTAAGCTAGTTAGAGAAATTAAAAGTGTAGCAGACAATACAGATGTTGAAGTAGTTGTATGTGTGCCTTTTACATCTTTAAGTGAAATAAAAAAAGAGCTTCAGGGTACTAAAGTAAAATTAGGTGCTCAAAATATGCATTGGGAAGAAAAAGGAGCATATACAGGTGAGATTTCTCCTGTAATGTTAAAAGAAATAGGAGTCGATTACGTTATAATTGGACATTCTGAAAGAAGACAATATTTCAATGAAACTGATGAAACGGTTAATAAAAAGGTGATTTCAGCTTTAAAATATGGAATAAAGCCTATTATCTGTGTTGGAGAAACTCTTGAGCAAAGAGAGAAAAATATAGAAAAAGATGTTGTTAGTAAGCAAATTATTAAGGCACTAGAGAATGTAAGTGCTGAAGATATGCTTAATGTAGTTATTGCCTATGAGCCTATCTGGGCAATAGGTACTGGAAAGACTGCTTCAAGTAAAGATGCAAATGATATGATTTCTTTTATTAGGGAAACAATTAGAGGTAAATATGGAGTAGATATTTCTGAAGAAGTAAGAATACAATATGGAGGCAGTGTAAAGCCTCATAATGTTACTGAATTAATGAATGAATCTGATATTGATGGAGCTTTGGTAGGCGGAGCAAGTCTAAAAGCAGAAGATTTCATAAATATTGTAAACTTTTAATGAGGAGGAAAAAAATGGCTAACAAACCAGTAGCTCTAATAATACTTGATGGCTGGGGAATAGGCAAAGATTATGAAGGTAATGCTATTTTAAAAGCCAAAACACCTAACTTTAAGATGCTATTAGAGAATTATCCTAGCACTAAACTAGAAGCTAGTGGATTATCAGTAGGATTGCCTGAAGGACAAATGGGTAATTCAGAAGTAGGGCATTTAAATATAGGTGCAGGTAGAATTATTTATCAAGAATTTACAAGAATAAGTAAAGCAATAGAAAATGGTGAATTCTTTGAAAAACAAGAATTTATAAAAGCAGTTGAAAATGCTAAAAAACACAATTCAAGTTTACACTTAATGGGATTATTATCTGACGGTGGTGTTCACAGCCATAATACACATCTGTATGCACTTTTAGAATTAGCACAAAAATATGGATTAAAAGAAGTATATATCCATTGTTTCTTGGATGGTAGAGATGTACCACCTAAAAGTGCTAAGAAATATATTGAAGAATTAGAAAATAAGCTTTCTGAAATAGGTGTTGGGAAAATAGCTACTATATCAGGTAGATATTATGCAATGGATAGAGATAAAAGATGGGATAGAACGAAAAAAGCTTATGATGCTATGGTATTAGGAAAAGGTAGAACAGCTTCAACGCCTATTGAAGCGATAAATAAATCTTACGACGAAGATATAACAGATGAATTTGTTGTACCAACTGTTATAGTAAAAGATAATAGTCCTGTTAAAGTAATAGAAGATAATGATTCAATAATATTCTTCAACTTTAGACCAGATAGGGCAAGACAAATAACTAGAGCTTTTGTGGATGATGATTTTGATGGATTTGTTAGGGATAAAAAAGTAAATGTTTATTTTGTATGTATGACTCAATATGATAAAACTATTGATAATGTAGAAATAGCATATAAACCTCAAGTATATGTTAATACTTTAGGAGAATATTTGAGTAAAAAGGGATTGAAACAGTTGAGGATAGCCGAAACTGAGAAATATGCTCACGTTACTTTCTTTTTCAATGGTGGAGTAGAAAAACCAAATGAAGGAGAAGAAAGAGTATTAATTCCTTCACCTAAAGTTGCAACATATGATCTTAAACCAGAAATGAGTGCGGTAGAGGTTAAAGAAGAAGTAATAAAGAGAATAAATGAAGACAAATATGATTTTATAGTTCTAAACTTTGCTAACCCAGATATGGTAGGTCATACGGGTAAATTTGAAGCAGCAGTTAAAGCTATTGAGACAGTAGACGAATGTCTAGGAGACATAGTTAAGTTAATAGTAGAAAAGGGCGGCAAAGTTATGATTACAGCTGATCATGGTAATGCCGAAGAAATGATAGATAAAGATACAGGTAAAACAATAACAGCTCATACTACTAATAAAGTACCTTGTATAGTTATAGGTGAGGGAGATGTAAAATTAAGAGAAGGTATATTGGCTGATATTGCTCCAACTATACTTGATATGATGGGTATAGAAAAGCCAGCTGAAATGACAGGTCAATCACTAATTATCAGATAAAATTATTCAGATTATTAACATTATAGATTAATGACTAGAATTATAAAGTAAGAAGGAGGAATTTAAAATGACAAAGATAATTGATGTTTATGCTAGAGAGATATTAGATTCAAGAGGAAATCCAACAGTTGAAGTTGAAGTTTGGACAGAAAGCGGGGCAATGGGAAGAGCAGCAGTTCCATCAGGTGCATCAACTGGTGCTTTTGAAGCAGTAGAATTAAGAGATAATGATAAAACTAGATTTTTAGGAAAAGGTGTTACTAAAGCTGTTGAAAATGTTAATGAGATAATTGCACCTGAAATAATTGGAATGGATGCGCTTGATCAAGTTGCAATAGATATGAAAATGTTAGAATTAGACGGAACAGAGAATAAAGGTAAATTAGGTGCTAATGCTATTTTAGGTGTTTCAATGGCTGTTGCAAAAGCTGCAGCAAATGCATTAGGTGTACCTTTATATCAATATTTAGGAGGAGTAAATGCTAAAACTCTACCAGTACCAATGATGAACATTTTAAATGGTGGTAAACATGCTGATAATAATGTAGACATTCAAGAATTTATGGTAATGCCTGTTGGAGCACCAAACTTTAGAGAGGCTTTAAGAATGGGTGCAGAAGTATTCCACAATTTAAAGAAAGTTTTAAAAGAAAAAGGTCTAAATACAGCAGTTGGTGATGAAGGTGGATTTGCTCCAAATCTAGGATCAAACGAAGAGGCATTAGCAACTATTGTTGAAGCTATTAAAAAGGCTGGATACAAACCGGGAGAAGAGATAGCACTTGCATTAGATGTTGCTGCGACTGAATTATATGATAAAGAAAAGAAAGTTTATAAATTAGCTGGTGAAGGAAAAGAGTTAACTGCTGAAGAATTAGTAAACTTCTACAGTGAATTAGTTGAGAAGTATCCTATTATTTCAATCGAAGATGGTTTAGATGAAGAAGATTGGGAAGGATGGAAGTTATTAACTGAAAAATTAGGAAATAAAATACAATTAGTAGGAGACGACTTATTTGTAACTAATACTAAGAGATTATCAAAAGGTATTGAAAAAGGTGTTGCTAATTCAATTCTTATTAAGCTAAACCAAATAGGTACAATTACAGAGACTTTAGATGCAATTGAAATGGCAAAAAGAGCTGGTTATACTGCAGTTGTATCACACAGATCAGGAGAAACAGAAGATGCAACTATTGCAGATTTCGTAGTAGCTACAAATGCTGGTCAAATTAAAACAGGAGCGCCTTCAAGAACTGATAGAGTTGCTAAATACAATCAATTATTAAGAATTGAAGATATGTTGGGCAAAACTGCTCAATATAGAGGGAAAGAAGTATTCTACAATCTTAAATAATTATTTTAATGAATATAAAAGAAATTTTTGCCAATAATAAGGGTAGACAGTTGCTACCCTTATTTATTTTAACAAATTTATTGATTTTATTAATATCCTATGTTAAAATAGCTTTGTTAATTATTAGGCGGGGAGGTGTAAGGGTGAAGATATTATTTACTATATTAATTCTAGTTTCAAGTTTAGTTTTAATAGCAAGTATATTATTACAATCTGGTAAAAGTGCCGGTTTATCAGGGACTATAGCTGGCGGTGCTGAAAGTATATGGGGAAAAAATAAAGGTAGAACTTATGAAGGTATATTAAGTAAAATTACTAGTATTTCGGCTGTTATTTTTATAATATCTGCATTAGTACTCGCAGCATTACAATAAAAGTATAATAAAAATTAAATAAAGGAGGTATTAAATTGAATATAATAGTGCCTATAATTGGGGTTATAGCGTTGATTTTCGCTTATTACAAAGCAGCTTCAATTAATAAAGTAGATGTTGGAACTGAGAGGATGAAAGAAATATCTTCCTACATACAGGAAGGAGCTATGGCATTTTTATCAAGAGAGTATAAGACACTTGTAATTTTTGTTGCAATATTATTTATAATATTAGGAATAGGTATAGGTTGGAAAACAGCTATTTGTTTCATTGTAGGTGCAGTATTTTCAGCTTTAGCAGGATTCTTTGGAATGAGAGTTGCTACTAAAGCAAATGTAAGGACTGCAAATGCAGCAAAAGAATCAGGAATGAATAAGGCTTTAGATGTTGCATTCTCAGGTGGAGCAGTTATGGGAATGGCAGTTGTTGGATTAGGATTGTTAGGAGTTGGTTCTTTATATCTAATATTTAAAGATCCTGCAGTAATTACAGGATTTGGTCTAGGGGCATCATCAATAGCTCTATTTGGTCGTGTTGGTGGAGGAATTTATACTAAAGCTGCTGACGTTGGAGCAGACTTAGTTGGTAAAGTAGAAGCTGGTATACCTGAAGACGACCCAAGAAACCCTGCTGTTATTGCTGATAACGTTGGGGACAATGTTGGAGACGTTGCAGGTATGGGAGCTGACTTATTTGAGTCATATGTAGGTTCTATAATTTCAGCAATTACATTAGGATTATTAGCTTTTGATATAAATGGGGCATTATATCCATTATTTTTAGCGAGTACAGGAATAGTAGCATCTATCATTGGTACATTCTTTGTTAGAGGAAAAGAAGGTTCAGACCCACATAAAGCTCTAAAAATGGGTACTTATGTTAGTGGAATAATTACAATAGTAGTTGCATTTTTCTTAAGTAATTCATTGCTTGGTTCACTTAAACCATTTGCAGCAATAGTAACTGGTTTAATTGTAGGGATTATTATAGGACAACTTACAGAATATTATACTTCTGGAGATTTTAAACCTGTAAGAAAAATTGCAGACCAATCAGAAACAGGAAGTGCGACAAATATTATCAGTGGTTTAGCTGTAGGTATGTTATCAACTGCTCTTCCAATTTTAGTTATAGCTATAGGTATATTAGTTGCTTTCTATACTAGCGGTGGAGCTGCTAGTGCAAGTCATGGTTTATACGGTATAGCTTTAGCTGCAGTAGGTATGTTATCAACTGCTGGTATGACAATTGCAGTTGATGCTTATGGACCAATAGCAGATAATGCTGGCGGTATTGCTGAAATGTGTGAATTACCAAAAGAAGTACGTAATATAACTGATAAATTAGATGCAGTAGGAAACACTACAGCTGCTATAGGTAAAGGATTTGCGATAGGTTCAGCAGCGCTTACAGCACTAGCTTTATTCGCTTCATATACTCAAGCAGTCAACTTATCTAGTATAGACCTAACAAAACCTACAGTTATTGCAGGTTTATTAATAGGTGGTATGCTACCATTCTTATTCTCAGCAATAACTATGGAAGCAGTTGGTAAAGCTGCATTTAGTATGATAGAAGAAGTTAGAAGACAGTTTAAAACTATACCAGGTATCATGGAAGGTAAAGCTAAACCTGAGTATAAGAGATGTGTTGATATCAGTACAGCTGCTGCGTTAAAAGAAATGATGATCCCAGGTTTATTAGCAGTACTTGCTCCACTTTTAACAGGAATATTATTAGGAACAGAAGCTCTAGGAGGTCTTTTAGCTGGAGCATTAGTATCAGGTGTACTTATGGCTATACTTATGGCTAATGCAGGTGGTGCATGGGATAATGCTAAGAAGTATATAGAAGAAGGACATCATGGTGGAAAAGGTAGTGATGCTCACAAAGCAGCGGTTGTTGGAGATACTGTTGGAGATCCATTCAAAGATACTTCAGGACCATCTATAAATATCTTAATTAAACTTATGACTATAGTTGCTTTAGTATTTGCACCATTATTCTTAAAATTTGGTGGTTTAATATTTAATTTATTCTAGTCAAAAACCCTTCTCTTTAAAAGAGAGGGGTTTTTTTAGTGAAGTTTTGGCTATCGACTAATATGAAAAGTTTTGGTATACTTAAATAAGTGATTTGGTTATAATTAATTAGATTAATATAATAATATGTAATAAAATAAAATCTGATAAAACAGTAGGGTGGTATAGATGAAAATAGATATTGATGGTTTAACAATAAATTATAAATGCGAAGGAGAAGGGAAAAATGTACTTCTACTACATGGTTGGGGTGGAAACGTAGATAGTTTTCTTCCAGTTTTTAATCATTTAAAAAATAGATTTAGAGTTTATGCAATAGATTTCCCAGGGTTTGGTGAAAGTCAGCAGCCTAACGAAGTATGGGGAGTATATGATTATGCTAGGTTGACAAAAAAGTTTATTGACCAAATGAATATGAAAGAAGTTATATTAATAGGACATTCTTTTGGAGGCAGAGTTTCAATAGTTTTAGCTAATAAATATCCTGAACTCATAAAAAAAATGATATTAGTTGATAGTGCTGGTTTAATACCTAGAAGAACTTTAAAATATTATATTAAAGTTTATATGTTTAAAACTTTGAAATTTTTATATAGACTATTATTTTTCTGGAAAGATAAAGAAAAAGCTATGGAAAAATTTTATAAAAAATTCGGTTCTAAAGATTATCGACAGGCTGGCAATATGAGAAAAATTTTAGTAAAGGTTGTAAATGAAGATTTAAAGCCCCTACTTAAAGGGATAAAGGCTTCTACTTTACTAATATGGGGCGAAAATGATGAAGCGACACCTGTTTATATGGGTAAAATTATGGAAAAGGAAATAGAGGATAGCGGGTTAGTCATTTTGAAAAATGCAGGACATTTTTCATATCTTGATCAATATAATAGATTTATAGTAATTGTTGATAAGTTTTTAGAGGAGAGTGGATTGAATGAGTAACATATTTTTGGCAATAAGTTTAGGCATTTGGTTTTTTGCCATATATCATAGGAGCAAATATTTTTTACATATGATTCAACTTGAAGGATATAAAAATAATAACTTTAAAAAGTGGATTAACGAATTTAGCTATAAGGCTTTTCCTAAAAAATTAAAATATATTTTCTTTGGTATTATAAAGGCTACAGTTATATGCATTATTGCTCTAATTATTGCTAAAGATGAGATTTTCACAATCATATATATGCTGCTTTGGATAGGTGGTATAGCCGATTCAATTAGGTTTAAGAGAGATAAAGCAAAAAAAGAATTAGTATTCACTAAAAGGGCAAAAAGATTATTTGCTTCAAATTTTATAGTAATAATAATTGAAATTTTAATAATAACTTTTATACTAATGCTGCTACCTTATGAAAAGTACTATACTTATCCTTTAGCCTTATTACTGTTAAGTACTATATATTACTTTGAACCATATAATATGATATTGGCTAATATATTAGTAGCTCCGGTAGAAAAAAAGATTAATAAATATTATTACGATAAAGCTTATAATAAAATAAGAACCTTTAAAAACTTAAAAATTGTGGGTATTACAGGAAGTTTTGGAAAAACCAGCACGAAGTTTATAACGTCAACGATTTTACAAGAAAAGTATAAAGTATTGAAAACACCTGAAAGTTATAATACTCCGATGGGTATCAGTAAAGTTATTAATAACGATTTAACTGATGAATATGAAGTTTTTGTCGTAGAGATGGGGGCAAGAAACATAGGCGATATTAAAGAAGTAGCTAGATTAGCAAATCCCAAAATAGGAGTTCTAACAGCAGTAGGACCTACTCATTTAGAAACGTTTAAAAATGTAGAAAATATAATGAAAACAAAGTATGAATTAATCGAAGAACTGCCGCCAGAAGGTATTGCGATTTTTAACTATGATAATAAATATATTAGAAAACTTGCCGATAAGACTTTTAAAGAAAAGATATTATATGGAATGGAAGATACTGAAAAATTAGATATTTATGCAACGGATTTAGAGATATCGGAATTTGGTTCAACTTTCATACTTAATGATAGGGAAGGAAATTCTGTTAAATGTCGAACAAAATTACTTGGTAGACACAATATACAGAATTTACTTGCAGGCGCTGCCGTTGCTAAAGCATTGGGATTGACATTAGAGGAGATAGCTAAAGGAATAGAAAAAGTAGAACCCGTTCCACATAGATTACAATTGATAAATCCAGGTACTGGAGTCATTGTTATTGACGACGCATTTAATTCCAATCCCGTAGGAGCGAAAGCTGCACTCGATGTAATTAATCAGTTCAAAGATAGAAGAAAAATAATAGTAACTCCTGGTATGGTTGAATTAGGAGAGCAAGAATTTGAAGCTAATAAGGAGTTTGGTAAGAATATAGCTAATGTATGCGATTATGTAATTCTTATAGGCAAAAATAGAACAAAACCGATTTTTGAAGGATTAAGGGAAATGAATTATAGTAAAGATAAGATTTTTGTGGTTAGTACGTTAAATGAGGCTACTGTGAAATTGCAAGAGTTAGTGAAACCTGGTGACGTAGTTTTGTTTGAGAATGATTTACCAGATACTTATAACGAATAGCTATCTATTTATTTAGGAGGGTTTTCTATGAAAAAGAGAGTAGGTGTAGTTTTTGGAGGAAGAAGTGTTGAGCATGAAGTGTCAGTAATAACAGGATTACAGGTTATAGAAAATATTGATAAATCAAAATATGAAGTCATACCGATTTATATAGACAAAGATGGTAAATGGCTTATTGGTGATTCATTAAGCAAATTTGAAAACTTTAAAAATAAGGATTTTAAGGGCGTCAAAGAGGTAGTTGTAGTTCCAAATTACAATAACCGAAAAGTATACTTGCATCCAGAGAAGACTAGCCTTTTTAGTAAGAAAATTTTAGAAACATTAGATGTAATTTTTCCAGCAGTTCATGGAACTAATGGAGAAGATGGTACATTACAAGGATTATTTGAATTGATGAATATACCTTATGTAGGAGGCAGTGTACTAGCTTCATCTGTTGGAATGGACAAAGTTATGATGAAATCTGTATTTAAATCATATGAACTGCCAATGGTTGACTATATCTGGTTTTATAGAAATAGATGGGAAGATAAAGAAAAATTAATTGAAGAAATAGAAAAGACATTAGGATATCCAGTTTTTGTGAAACCTGCTAATTTAGGTTCAAGTATTGGGATTTCTAAAGCTAAAAATAGAGAAGATTTAATAAAAGCAGTAGAAGTAGCCATTAGGTATGATCGAAAGATAATTGTAGAAAAGGGAGTAGAAAAGCCTAGAGAAATAAATTGTTCAGTTATTGGATATGATGATAGATTAAAAACTTCAGTTTGTGAGGAGCCGGTTGGCTGGGAAGAGTTATTATCATTTGAAGATAAATATATTAAGAGTAATACTAAAGGAACTAAAAATGGAAGGAGAATAATTCCGGCAAATATACCAGATGATATTAGAGTTAAAATAGAAGAATTGGCAAAAAGGGCATTTATGGCAATAGACTGCAGAGGAATAGCAAGGATTGACTTTTTATTAGATGATAAAAACAATATATATGTAAATGAAATTAATACAATGCCTGGTTCGATAGCCTATTATTTATGGGAGCCAAAAGGTATATCGTTTAAAGAACTTATAGATGAATTAATAGAAATTGCAATAAAGAGTTATGAAGAAAAAAATAAAAACATGTATTCTTATGATGTCAATCTGTTTAATAAAATAGATTTTCAAAATAAATGTGGAAAAATGTAGCATGATTATTATTAGGGCTAATAGTATGCCCTTATTTTTTTTAGCTGATAGTTACTAACCATAATTTGTATAAATTTCAATTTCAGCAAATAAAATATGTTATAATATTATGATATAGGGTAGAAACAAATTAGAGGTTGGTGTTGGAGATGAAATATTTACATGATAATGCTAAGGCGTTTTATTTTAAAGGAAATGATATTGGATGTCTATTAATTCATGGTTTTACAGGTTCTCCAGCAGAAATGAGGTTGTTAGGAGAATTTCTTCATAAACAAGGTTATACGGTAAAAGGTGTATTACTTAAAGGTCATGGAACGACAGTAGAAGATATGGAAAAGACTACTTGGAAAGATTGGTTATCATCGGCAGAGACGGAATTGATAGATTTAATGCATAAATGTAATAAAGTAGTTATAATTGGATTGTCTATGGGAGGAATAATAGCACTAAATCTAGCAGAGAGGTTTAAAATAGATGCTGTAGTAAGTATTGCTGCACCGATAAAAATAGTAAATAAAAAAGTATATTTTGCAAGAATAATTAAATATTTTAGAAAGTATATAACGAAACCTGAAGGGAAATTTGAATATGTAAAAGAATACTGTATAGGTTATAATAAAACACCGGTATCTACAGTTCCACATTTATTAAAATTAATTAGAATTACTAAGAGAAAATTAAAAAAAGTAAAGGCACCGATACTTATAATTCAGTCTAAAAATGACAAAACTGTAAAATATGAAAGTGCAGAGTATATTTTAGAAAAAGTTGGTTCACCGTATAAAAAGCTAATTTATTTAAAAGAGAGTGGGCATTTAGTAACTTTAGATTTAGAAAGAGAAAAAGTGTTCGATGAAATTAATAGATTTTTGTCTGATATAAATATATCAAAAAATTAATGGGGGTATGAAAATGAATAGAATAGAAGCTTTAAAACATGTAAAAGCTAATATTAAGAATAAGAATTTAATTAAACATATGTTAGCTACAGAAGCAGTTATGATAGGATTAGCAAGAAAATTTAAACAGGACGAAGAAAAATGGGGGCTTGCGGGCTTACTACATGATATAGATTATGAACAGACAGCAAATAATCCAGAAAAGCACAGTTTAGTTGGTGCAAAAATGTTAGAAGAATTAGGATATGATAAGGATATAATTTATGCAGTAAAAGTGCATAATGATATTCATGGATTAGAAAGAATAAGTTTAATGGATAAAGCATTATATTCGAGTGACCCATTAACGGGATTAATAGTTGCAGCAGCTTTAATATTACCAGAGAAGAAATTAAGCAAAATTGATACGAAATTTATATTAAATAGATTTAAAGAAAAGTCTTTTGCAAAGGGTGCAAATAGAGAACAAATTGCAGCTTGTAAGGAACTTGGTTTAGAGTTAGAAGAGTTTATTGAAATAGGTTTAAGTTCTATGCAACAAATTTCCGAAGAATTAGGATTATAACAGTATGGAGGTATTATAATGGGTACAAAAGAGAAGATTGTACAATTTATGAAAGAAGAAGCATATAAACCGATGCTTAAAGAAGAACTTGTAAAAGTATTTGGAATATCAAATAAAGAAATAAAAGATTTTTATAAGTTATTAGATGTAATGGAGAAAGAAGGTATAATCGTTAAGACTAGAAGTGATAGATATGGAGTACCTGAACGCATGAATTTAATTGTAGGTACTTTGCAAGGACATCCTAGAGGATATGGTTTTGTAGTACCTGATAATAAAGATATTAAAGATATTTTTATACCCTCACAAGATTTGAATGGAGCACTGCATGGAGATAGAGTCATAGCAAGAGTGATAAGCAGAGGTTTTGGAGGTAAGAGTGAAGAGGGAGAAATTATAAGGATACTTGAAAGAGCTAACAAGACGATTGTAGGAACATTTGAAAAAAGTAAGTATTTTGGATTTGTAGTTCCTGATGATAATAGGATAAGTATGGATGTATTTATTCCAAAGGCAGAAATAAATGGAGCTAAGACAAATCAAAAAGTTGTTGTTGAAATTACTAAATGGCCTGAAAAGAGGAGAAATCCTGAAGGTAGGATAATAGAAATATTAGGCTACAAAGGGGATGTAGGCACAGATATATTGGCAATAATTAAAAAGTATGGCCTTACAGAAGAGTTTCCTGAAAAGGTTTTAAAAGAAGCTGACAATATACCTGAAGAAATTCCAGAAGAAGAGATAAAAAGACGTTTAGATTTAAGAGACAAAAATATATTTACTATAGACGGGATAGATGCTAAAGATTTAGATGATGCAGTATCAATTGAAAGATTAGGAAATGCAAATTTTAAATTGGGAGTTCATATCGCTGATGTATCTTATTATGTAAAGGAAAAATCTCATTTAGATAAAGAAGCCTTGAAAAGAGGTACAAGTGTATATTTAGTCGATAGAGTAATACCAATGCTTCCTAAAAAATTGTCGAATGGAGTTTGCAGTTTAAATCCGGGAGTTCCTAGACTTACTCTAAGTGTTTTTATGGAGATTGACAAACAGGGTAGAGTAGTAGACCATGAAATTGTGGAAAGTATTATACAGAGCAAAGAAAGATTAGTTTATACAGATATTTCAAATCTTTTAGAAAATGATGATGAGGAATTAAAGGAAAGGTATAGTTATATTCTAGAAGATTTAAAGGCTATGGAGGAATTGTGTAATATATTGAGGAAAAAAAGAGAAAACAGAGGTAGCATAGATTTCGATTTTGATGAAGCAAAAATTATTTTAGATGAAAATGGTAAACCTATAGATATTAAAAAAGCAGAGAGGAGAATAGCAAATAGAATTATTGAAGAGTTTATGCTTGTTTGTAATGAAACGGTAGCGGAATATATGTACTGGTCGCAAATTCCATTTGTATATAGGATACATGAGGATCCAGATGAAGAGAAGATTAATGAATTTAATAAGTTTATTCATAATTTTGGATATCATTTAAAGGGAATTCAACAAATTCATCCGAAAGAACTTCAAAACCTATTGAAAAAAGTAGAAGGTACTAAAGAAGAAACAGTAATAAATACATTAATGCTCAGATCATTAAAGAAAGCCAGATATAGTGCTGAACCTGATAGTCATTTTGGATTAGCAGCAAGATACTACTGTCATTTTACTTCACCTATAAGAAGATATCCAGATTTACAAATTCATAGGATAATAAAAGCTTTTATAAATGGGGAGTTAAAGGGTAGCAAAATTGAGAAATTGAAAAAGAAATTACTCCATGTAGCTGAACAATCATCTATAAGAGAGAGAATAGCGGATGAGGCTGAAAGAGAAACTGAAGATTTGAAGAAAGTAGAATATATGTCAGAAAGACTTGGCGAAATTTACGAGGGTATAATATCTGGTGTGATGCCATTTGGTATTTTTGTCGAGTTAGATAACACTATCGAAGGTTTAGTTCATATAAGCACTTTAGTTGACGATTATTATATATATGATGAGTTTAACCATAGTTTTATTGGTGAGAGAACTAAAAAAACTTATAAAATAGGGGATGTAGTTAAAGTAAAAGTAATGAAAGCAGATATAGATAAAAGAGAAATTGATTTTATATTTGTAGAGTAAAATTAATTAAACACTATGTTGAAAATACAGGTTTGGCTTAAAGCTGAACCTGTTATTTTTATGATTTAAGGAAAAATCCATTTAAAATTTACCCTATATTGACAAAAAAAAATATATATGTTACAATTATCTTCGCACTAAATATAACGTGGTGATAAACATGGTAAAAAATAGTAATATAAAAGTGATTGCAAGGAATAAAAAAGCAAGGCATGACTATTTTATTGAAGAAACATTTGAAGCAGGTATTGTTTTAACGGGTACAGAGGTAAAATCAATAAGGCAAGGAAGAGTTAATCTTAAAGATAGTTATGCTGTTGTAGAGGACGGAGAGGTATTTATCAACAATATGCATATAAGTCCTTATGAACAAGGGAATATTTATAATACCGATCCATTGAGGAAAAGGAAATTATTGCTTCATAAAAGAGAAATAAATAAGTTAATCGGCTATACTACACAAAAAGGTTATTCTCTGATACCTTTAAGTATATATATAAAAAATGGATTAGTAAAATTAGAATTATCAATAGCTAAAGGAAAAAAATTATACGATAAGAGACATGATATTGCTAAAAGAGATGCAGAAAGAAGGATACAGAAACATTTAAGTGCAAAATATGGTGTTAGGTAATCTCTTGATAACATGGGGGCGAATATGGTTTCGACGGGGGCATGGAGTCAAGAGTAGCGAGCCGTTGTCGCCAAGCAACGTAAAAAGTGGCATCTAAAAATAAACGCAAACGATAATTACGCTTTAGCTGCGTAAGGAAATACGCGGCCGCTTCCTCTAATAGACCTGCCTATTAGAGTGTAAGTGTCATAATCTTGCAGGGAACTGCTGTAGGGGTTCTCCGACCTATAGTAGATTAATTGGAGATAGCTGAGAATAAAGCCTGTTGCTGGGCATTATTCTTAGCGAAGTATAATACAGCAACTGCGCTCGGAGAAGCTCTTGATGAAGTGCTTTCGGACGTGGGTTCGACTCCCACCGCCTCCACCAATAAATAAGAAAAACCTTGATTTACATAACAATGTAAATCAAGGTTTTTCTTATTTTAATATTTCTTTCATTAATTTTTTACCAGTAGGAGTTGCAGCAAGCCCTCCTAAAGCAGTTTCTCTTAATTCGACAGGAAGAGCTCTTCCTACATTATACATAGCTTCTACAACTTCATCAAAAGGTATTATGCTTTTGACGCCGGCAAGAGCTAAGTCGGCAGAAATTAATGCGTTTGTTGCTCCAGAAGCATTTCTCAAGGCACAGGGTACTTCAACTAATCCAGCTATAGGATCACAAACAAGACCGAGGATGTTTTTTATAGCAATAGCTGCTGCATGTAAGGACATTTCTGGCGTCCCTCCAGCCATTTCAACAACTGCAGCTGCTGCCATAGCAGAAGCAGCTCCGCATTCGGCTTGGCAACCGCCTTCTGCACCTGATATAGTTGCATTCTTAGCAATAATTTGACCTATACCAGCAGCAGTAAAAAGAGCATTTATAATATCTTCTTCATTTGCGTTTAAAATTTCTGCAGCTGTAAAAATAACAGATGGGATTATTCCACAAGAACCAGCAGTAGGAGCAGCTACAATTTTACCCATAGCGGCATTTACTTCAGAACAAGATAAGGCTCTTGCCATAGCTTTGTTTATAACATCTCCACATAAAGTTTTTTTATTTTTTCTATAATTTTCAACCTTTTTAGCATCTCCACCTATAAGGCCGCTTATAGATTTAATGTCATTTTCTAAACTACGTGTTGAAGCTTCCTTCATTACTACGAGATTTTCCTTCATTTTATTTCTTAACTCTTTTTTATCTATTTCTGAAACTTGTGCTTCATTTTCTAATACGATTTCCCAAAGTTTAAGTCCTTTTTCATTTGCTATTTTGAGCAGTTCTTTACCAGTATTAAACATTTTAACACCTCTTTGTTGTAGGATTAATTGCTTTTGCATTAGTAATTTCTTTTATATTTTGTAGTTCTTCAATAACTGTTGAATTAATTTCATGATCAGTTTCAATAATCATGGAAGCTTCTTTTCCTTTTATTTTTCTGTTTACTTTCATAGTTGCAATATTAATATCATGTTTAGCTAAAACTGTAGTAACTTTACTTATAATACCTTTTTTATCTATATGTTTAATTATTAGAGTAGGATACATTCCAGAAAACTCAACATTATATCCGTTAATATTGGTGATAACAATACTGCCACCGCCTATAGATGAGCCAGTTACATTTACTTTTTTACCATCTTTCATATAAAATACTATTTTTACCGTATTAGGGTGTTCATATCCTAAATCAGTTTCTACAAATTTAATTTTTATTCCTTTTTCTTTTGCTATATTGAGAGAATTTTTTAGTCTTTCATCATAAGGTTCCATTCCTAAAATACCTGCTACTAAAGCTCTATCAGTACCATGCCCCTTATAAGTTTTTGCAAAAGACCCATGCAAATAAAAAGTTACAGCTTCAAAATCATTACCTGCTATTTCCATAGCAACTTTACCTAATCTTGCTGCACCCGCTGTATGGGAACTCGAAGGGCCAATCATAATAGGACCTAGTATATCAAATGTACTGTAATTTTTCATTTGTATCTCCCTTCTTTATAATCTTCCATTGTTATTTTAACACCTAGTATTTACAGATACAATAAGAATTATAATTGAATAAGAATAAAAAACCTCATCTAAGAAGATGAGATTAATATTTAATATTCAGATTACCTGCACCTATATCAACAGTTATATAAATTTTTTTGTCAGCATTATCATAATTAGGCGATATGTAATAATTATTTTTATGTATCAAACCGAGGTCATTTAGGTTACTATGTTTCACACCACCGTCGAATCTAATTTTAACTCCTAAATTTTTCGGAATAGCTATATCAAGATTACCAGCTCCCATATCAATATCTATTTTTGAATCTTTTAATTTTTCACCTAATAAAATATTGATGTCTCCAGCACCAGCATCGATTTCCAAATCCTGAAAATTAATATTTTTTAAATCAAGAGTACCATCTACAGCTCCAATATCAATATTTATATTCCAATTTACATCTTCATTAAGATTAAAATTGTATCTATATCCCCTATTAGTTACTATTTTTTTGTGATTCTTTTGTTTGAATTCAATTTGAGCAGTTTTTGAATTTCTATCTAAGTTAGATTTATAATAAATATTTGGGTCTGTTATATAAGCGTTAAGAAGCTCATCTTTTGTTGGTTTAATGTTGAAGTTACCCGCTGACAACTTAAGTTCTAAAATACCATTGGCTATAAAATCTTCTTTTTCTAGTACTATGTTTTGATTTTCTAATTCATATGAAGTTGAATTTTCTGAATAAAAACCATAAAATATAGCAAAGATTATAAATAATATCCAAGCAATAATAATAATTTTATTATTTCTAAATATTAAATTTAATCCAAGAATAATTAGGATTACAGGCCATAAGTCAAAGAAGACATTCCAAATAGAAAAATTTAAAATATTGAGATTATCTAAAAGCCAAATAATACCTAAAAATATTAATATAAAACCTATTGTTAAATTTTTATTTTTCAAATCAATCCCTCACTTTCTTACCATATATTATATATATACCTGCAATTATAAGGAAAATAGGCCATAACTTTTCAAAATCGATCCAATATAATGTCTTTTTAAGTAAGAATATAATTCCAAGTAAAATTAAGATTAGACCTGCTAGTATTCTATTTCTATCAGTGTTATTCTGGTTATTATAGCTATAACCATTTGAAAATACAGGTGATTCGGGAATTACTATAATACATATTATGTATGCTAAAAAACCTATTCCCATAGTAAATCCTAATATGAGCCAAAGTAATCTAACTAAAGTAGAATCAATATTGAAATATTCAGCTATTCCACCACAAACACCAGCAATCATTCTATCATTAGTTGAACGATATAATTTTTGTTGCATTTTAAAAACTCCTTTCGATTTAATATTTTATTCTATATTTATTAGATGTTTTTGGAATAATTCCTCTAAAGAACTGCAATATTTATTAAGTTTTTTGTAATAAATTATTAAATACCTGTACCAGTTTATATTTTAGATAAATATATTATTAGTAGCAATAGGCATAAAGGAGGTGGAAACATGCCGTACTCCGTACGTGAGTTGTTTGCTAGGCTAATCAAATGTGAGGCAGGAGGAGAAGGAGAATTAGGGATGAAGGCAGTTGCAACAATAGTGATGAACAGGGTTCATGTAGCTTATGGAGAGTACCAAAGAGTATGTCAAGGAGATTTGAGGAAAGTTATTTATCAGAAAGGGCAGTTTGATTGTGTTAAAGGAACAATAGCTGGTAAAGCCAATCCTCAAACAATTTGGGCTAATCCACCAGAGAAAATACATTATGATATTGCTGATTGGGCTTTATCAGGTAATAAAGTTTATAATATAGGGGATTGTTTGTGGTATATGAATCCATTTAGTCCAAGATGTCCAAGTACTTTCCCTTGGAATGGAACAGGAAAATTAAGGACTAGAATAAGAAAACATTGTTTTTACTCACCAACGGAACTATATAAAGACACCTAATTTATTTTATTTGAAAAGGAGGGATTGTTTTGAGAAGAAAGGTAAAAAATGTTCCAAAAGATATAAAGAAACCTAGTGTTCCAATGCAACCAATGATGCCACAAATACCGATAATGCCTATGCCTTGTCCTAGTTATCCAATAGGCATGCCACCTCAAATAGAGAATCCAGTAGATTTTGAAATAGAACCCGGTCCACCGGTGATTGCTGATAAAAATTATTTGCAAGGATATTTAAAAACATTAATAGGGAAATTTATTAGAGTAGATTTTATAGTCGGCACTAATATGTTTGTAGACAAAGAAGGTACTTTAGAAGAAGTAGGAATTGACCATATTGTTTTAAGACAGGCAGAAACTAATGATTTAATGGTTTGCGACTTGTATTCTATTAAGTTTGTTAAGGTTTTTGAATAAAATAATGATAGCTACTAAGAGTAAAATCTTAGTAGCTTTATATTTATAATTTTGTAATATTTAATGTTCATTTAAATATTAGATATAAAAAGGCTAATTATATTATTACACCAGTTTACAAGATTAATTAAGCCACAAAGTCATTGTATATAAAGTTTTTAACGCATTTGGAAACTACAGAATAAATTTTTCTATTTTCGAGCGAAGATACGAAACTATCAAAAATTAATTCTTTTATTACTCTTTCTGAAATCATTCGTTTTATAACTTGTGGGCTTTCAAATTTGTAATCAGAAAATCTATTACTGATAAAGGGTAATACTGAAACAAAAGTAAAACTTATAGCTATTAAGTTTATAAATCTTTCTATAGCTT
>NZ_FQXO01000140.1 GCF_900129995.1 Caloranaerobacter azorensis DSM 13643
TTTTTTTTAGTTATGATTAGTATTCCTAGGATTTAGATGTCTGATTTTTCTACTTTATGGAAGCTAACTCTTTATTTCTTGTAAAGTGGTGTTATATTTTTGAATTAACATATGTTATATTTAAGCGTTCTTACTCATGACTAGAGTCACGAGTGTGCGGACGCTTTTCATCAAATTTACCCCCAGAATATCTATTTTATTGAATTTTGCATATCTATAATAATAGTCCTATCAAATCACCACTTGTAATCAACATTAAATCATTTATGTCAGTTACCTTAATTGAATGACTTCAAATAATACATTAATACTTGATAAAGTTACTTATATTGGATATTTAAATAAAATAACTTTTTTCATTGTCCCTTAAAAATTTTATCGATATGGAATTACTCTCCTCTTCTGAAATCAAACGTCTCATTTGGTAAGTCTAGTTCATGTCCATTTATTATAACCGTATCATTATCAACCCATTCAATTTTAACACTATCCTCACGATAGCCCCAATAAATATTTTTCGGTTTCTTTGATTTCTTATTAAAATTCAACTCTCCTCTAATAGCAAAAGAAGTAGTTGCTCCACCGTTGCATAAGTATACTTTTATTGTATAATTCCCATCTCCAGATGTAGATTCTGTTAAAAATTCTCCTTTAGGTAACCTACTCATATCAAAAAAGGCCCAATAAACTCCATATGATAATAATGCAACTAATATAAAAATAATGAATATAGCTCTCTTTAGAAATATTTTCTTCAAGTTGTTCCATCCTCCCTATTTAAAACTATACTAAAAACAATTAAATTCCATAATTAATATCATACAAATTTATTATTTAGAATATATTTCAATCTCACTACCGTAATTCTTTTTAACAAATACTTTTCCGTTGTCATAATAAAAACTATTTACCTTGCATCTGCCATTTATATAGTATTGAAAAGCATTGTTTGATTAGAATAAACCTTTCTCTATCCTTAAAGTTGCATAATCTAATGAAGATACTTTAAAAAAACTCGCAATTTTCTTAAAAAATATATTATAATTCTTGTTATCCATTAAATATCTTTTAATTTCTCCATTTAATAACAAATTCCTCTATAAACAATCTATTTTTTTCTCATTAATTTTATTTTAATAAAACCAAAATACAAAAACATAAGATTTATTTTTTATAAATGAAAAAAGGATAGACTAGTAAATACTACTATCTATCCTCATGTTTCTATTTAACTTATCATTTTATTTTTAATATCCACTACCTTCAGCCTTTGTACCTTCTACTATAGCTACAGATGAGCTTGCTCCGATTCTTGTAGCTCCAGCTTCTATCATAGCTTTTGCCGTTTCTAAATCTCTAACTCCACCTGAAGCCTTAACTCCCATTTCTTCTCCAACAGTTTCTCTCATAAGTCTTACATCTTCTACTGTAGCTCCTCCTGTACTAAATCCAGTTGAAGTCTTAACAAAATCTGCACCGGCTTCTTTAGCCAATTTGCATGCCATAACTTTTTCTTCTTCAGTCAAAAGACATGTCTCTATTATTACTTTAACTATAGCTTTCTCTTTAGCTGCATCTACAACGGCCTTTATATCTTCTCTAACAACATCATATTCCTTATCTTTTAGTGCACCTATATTAATAACCATATCCAATTCATCTGCACCATCTTTTATAGCTTGACTAGCTTCAAATGCTTTTACTTCTTTTGTATTACTTCCAAGAGGAAAACCAATAACCGATGTTACTTTAACTTCACTACCTTTTAAAAGTTCTTTTACATACTTTACATAATACGGATTAACACATACTGAAGCAAAACCATACTTTTTCGCTTCCTCACATACTTTTTTTACTTTATCCTTTGTTGTGTCAGGCTTAAGTATTGTATGATCTATCATTGATGCTATATTTTTCATTTATTCATCCTCCTATACTATTTACGTAGTGTCAAAAGTTTAGAGCAAATTTGACACCCAAACATTGAAATTTGAATAATATATAGGTTTGGTTGTCTCCCCCCTCTTTGGATATACT
>NZ_FQXO01000110.1 GCF_900129995.1 Caloranaerobacter azorensis DSM 13643
TATTAGATGGAATATAGAAGTAATATTTTATCAGCAAAAATTTTTCTGGTCATTTGGTAAATATATGGTAAGGAATAAAGAAGCTATAGAAAGATTTATAAACTTAATAGCTATAAGTTTTACTTTTGTTTCAGTATTACCCTTTATCAGTAATAGATTTTCTGATTACAAATTTGAAAGCCCACAAGTTATAAAACGAATGATTTCAGAAAGAGTAATAAAAGAATTAATTTTTGATAGTTTCGTATCTTCGCTCGAAAATAGAAAAATTTATTCTGTAGTTTCCAAATGCGTTAAAAACTTTATATACAATGACTTTGTGGCTTAATTAATCTTGTAAACTGGTGTATATTTTAAAAAATATTCATAATTTAATAAAAGAATAATTTACTTATGAAATATAAAAAATTTTTCGTTAAGCGTTTCTGATTTCAAAATTGTGGTATAATTATTTTAAGTTGATTAAGGAGGTATATATTTATGAGAAAATATATGAAAGCTGAAATCAATAGACATGATATGATATTGACACAAATGGGAGCTAAAATTAAAATAATAAATTCTTATATGTGCTACGTTACGTTTGATTTAGATGGAACAGAGGTCTCATATGTATATAATGTTAATAAGAAAAACAAATATTTTTTAGAAAGAATAGAGCCTTATCCTGAACATGCTGGTACTTTCAAGTGTGAAGAAGACGTAATTGAAACAATAAAAATCGATATCGAACAATTTAAAAATGCAAAAAAATCTAGAGTTTTTGACTTATTTGTCGACATTAATAAGGAAATGAACAAAACTATTAGAAATTTTGAAGACCTTTACCTCTACTACAACGTGCCTCGTGAATATGCCAATTCAATAAAATCTAAAATTCAAGAAATACAAGATATTATAAAGACAGCAAAAGAAAATTGTGAAAGAGTTTATTTTAAAAAAGACCCAGATACTCTTTAGTTAAAAAAATAGTTTTTAAATGTTTGATTTTTTTGAATATATCTATTATTTATAAAAATACGATTTAATCAGTATTATGATAGCTTTGGACATTTTTTAAATTTTCAAAATTATTAGGAAAAGTATGAATTTTAGATGTATTCTGAAATAACGATAAAATATTAATCAATTTGAGATATTAGAGTTGTAAATAGGATTTTAATTTGTTTTAATATAAGAGTAAAATAATAATCGTGCCCATATACATATGATTAAAAGGAGTTGTTGATATGCTAACAAATTCTCATGTTTATATCGCCGCTATTGTATTTATATTAACTTATGCTTTTATTATTTCCGAAAAAATTAACAGAACTGCAGTTGCATTATTAGGTGCCGCAATAATGTTAGGACTTAAAGTGATTAGTCAGGAATACGCTTTTGAATCTATCGATTTTAATACGATAGGGCTATTAATTGGTATGATGATCATCATAACCATAACTAAGCGGACAGGGGTATTTCAATATATTGCTATTAAGTCAGCAAAATTGGCTAAAGGTGATCCATGGAAAATCATTTTATCATTTTCAATAATAACTGCTATTTCATCAGCACTTTTGGATAATGTTACTACAGTTCTGTTATTAGCTCCCGTTACTTTAGTTATTACAGATACATTAAATCTTAATCCCATACCATTCTTATTGCCGGAGATACTTTCAGCAAACATTGGCGGAACAGCCACATTAATCGGAGACCCTCCCAATATCATGATCGGAAGTGCAACCGGTTTAGGATTCCTTGATTTTCTTTTCAATTTAGGTCCAGTAGTAATTGTCATTCTATCAGTAGTAATTCTTATATTAAAATTAATATATGGTAAAGAGCTTATCGTTGATGAAGAACATAAAAAGCGAATAATGAATTTTGACGAATATAAAGCTATAAAAGACCATTCTCTACTTAAAAAGAGTTTAATAGTTTTAGGATTTACTATTATAGGATTTGCATTACATCAGGTTTTTGAATTCGAATCTGCTACAGTAGCACTTATAGGCGCTTCCACATTATTGGTTTTAAGTAAAATAAATCCAGAAGAAGTTTTAATTGAATTAGAATGGACTACTATCTTTTTCTTCGCAGGTTTATTTATCCTAGTTGGTGCTCTTGAGGAAGTTGGTATAATAGAGACTATAGCAGAAAAAGTTGTTTTTATAACAAAAGGAAACCTTTTCCTAACCACATTAATGATTATTTGGGTATCTGCTATTGCTTCTGCATTTATTGATAATATTCCTTTTGTGGCAACGATGATTCCACTAATAAAAAGTATCGGAAGTATGTCGAATATCAATACTACTCCTCTTTGGTGGGCATTAGCCTTAGGTGCTTGTCTAGGAGGTAACGGTAGTTTGGTCGGTGCATCAGCTAATGTAATCGTTGCTGGAATGTTAGAGAAAACAAAATATAAACTTACATTTATAGATTTTATTAAGATAGGATTTCCAATTATGATTGTATCTGTTTTAATATCTACAATATATTTAATAGTATTCTATATCTAGTAATGGGAGGAATATTTATGTTAAAATCAAATAAGAGAAAACTAATCGATTTAATACTCTTAGTATTTTGTTTAGTGATACTCTTGGGCATCAAATTTTTAGAAACTTCTCATCATAAAAACATGACATCGAATTTGCAAAATAACGGATTAACACAAAGAGTTTTCTTAGAAGAAGAAAGATTTTGGGGAATAAAATTTTGAGGATTAGAAAAATAATCTAATCCTCTTTTTTTATATTAAATATAATAGGTCTTCATCTCCTGACTAATTTCTAATATCGAATCAAATGATTGGCTGGCCTCTATCTTTACTCTTTCTAAATTGTATTCTGGCCAGAAATGTGTCAGTATCAGCCTTTTTACTCCAGCTTTCTTACCAATCTCCCCAGCTTGTTTAGCAGATAAATGAGGAGCATTATCTTCTCTATCTTCTTCAAGCAATCCTGATTCACAGAGCAGTAAATCAGCATTTTTTGAAAAATCTATCAAAGACTTATTATATGAAGTGTCTGATGAATACACAAAAGTTTTTTTGCCTTTTCTTATTTTAACTGCAAAAGTTTTAATTGGATGCTTCATTCTTCTAAAAGTAATTTCAATATCATCTAGATTGATAATAGTATCTTCTTCTATTGGAATTATATTAAATGAATTGTTATAATTAAGCCTCTTTACCATTTCGTAATCATCGGTAGGTGTGTATAAAGGTATAGTTACATTACACTTACCCTTCATTTTGTTTACTCCTATTGCATATTTCATAACCATAATATCACTTATATGATCACTATGTAAATGAGTAAGTATAATAATATCAATATCACTAATGCTACAAATCTTTAACAATCTAGATAACACTCCGTTTCCACAATCAATCAAGATTTTTTTGTCATCTGTTTCAAATAAATATCCCGAACAAGCTCCTCCTGGTTTAGGATAGGGTCCATTGTTACCTAATACAGTTAATTTCATCTAATCCCTCCCGTATAAAGCTACATATATTTTATTCTTCCTTATTTATTTTATGTTTATAAGTATAAATAAAAAATCTCAGACTGTAAAGTCTGAGATTTCTATATATTTTTAATATATTTTGTCCTTTTTAATCCTAAAATAATAGGATAAGCAATTATGAGTCCACCAACAAATTGTAAAATATTAGCCGGCACACTGAAAATAGGAACTATCATATTCCCTTTTAAAATTCCTCCAGCTATATAATATCCTATAACCATCCATAATCCAGCTAAAGTCATCCCCATAAGATTACTTACGCTAGCCATCTCTTTTCCTTGTTTCTTTAGTACTAAACTTAATATAACGATAAATAACGGGATTAAAATAATAGCAACTAACAACGAGGTTTGCACTTTATCGAATAATGCTTGCAATTCACCCATACCTTTTAATTTAAATTTTTCAATTAAATAATTTGCAAGCTCTAAATTTTGAAAGTTTTCCAATTTAGCAGCTAAATAATTCTTTAAAGCTACACCAAAAAATATCCAGCCAACACTTATAATAACTGTTAATAACTTTTTAACTTTTGCCAATCTACTATTTTCCATATCTTTAACTACAAAACCTACTATAGCCCCCATTATCCCTTTAATAATCAAGGTTGGAATCACCCAATGTGTATATCCTAAATACAAATCAGCTAAAGATGAACCTAATCCTCCTGCTATAGCACCATACTTCCATCCTAATAAAATTGCAGCCACAAAAATCATACTGTCTCCGGCATGTATGTACCCTTCAGTAAAAGGAATTGGAATTTGTGGTATAATAGCCGTAGCTACAAATACAAGAGCTATCATTAGTCCACCATAAGTTAATTTTTTCACGCTATTATCTTGCAAAAAAAGCCCCCCTATCGATATAATTTATCACCTGCCAGTATTCATTATACCAAAATTGTATCGATAGTCAAGGGGATATCCGAAAGATTGTATCGATATTGTATCGGTATATTCTTGCATTATCATCTTTTCTTTGCAATTTTATTTTTTTTAACACATTTTAATTTACATCCTTGATATACATTTCTAGGGCCACTATAAAAACCTACTGATGATGCTGCTAAAAAAATCCCTATAATTATTCCTTTCAAAATATTACCAGGTGCAAAATAAACTATACCAGCAATTATACCTAACACTAAAGATACTAAAGGACAAAATTTCTTAGGTAACCCTAAATTTTGAGCTAACTTAGTTAAAAACATTATTAAAGGGACAACAGAAATATCGTAAACTTGAAAGTCTATAATACCTACCCCCTTTCATCCTTCTACATTATAATATGAAAGGGGTTTTAAAAAAATTATCATAATATAATTACATTTTAACCATAACTTTTAGAATAATTAAATTTGCTATTTATATTTCTTTCTTCCATATCTTTTCAAGGTGAAAGTAAGTATTATTATTCCTATATAGATATATAACTGTCCTAATCCTTCTTGTAAAATTTCACCTTCAATCATACATATCATCCACCTTAATCAACTTTTTCTCTCTTAAATACAGCTATAATATTTCTACCATTTAGAATACTATTCATTGATACTAATTCCCAGCCTTGTTGCCCTAATTCGTTCATCTTTTTCTCATGTTCAGGAGTTAACACTAATTTTACAGCTCCATGTGTTTTAAAATTTTCAATTTTGTACTCAAATTTTTTCATTTTAAATCCCTCCAAAAATTAAAATCAATTTAGGTATTGAAATTAGCTTGTTAATGATTTAAAATTTAATTGCTAGTTAACAAAATCCCCGAATTAAGCTAAATTTTTCATGGAATAATATAGCTTATCATTCATATAATGCAATAAACACATATATATTATAAATAAAAAACAGGGAAGTTTCTAGATGGATAAGAATAAAATACAAGTTAACGAACTAAACAGACTATACGATGAAATCTATTACAGCAATAATAATGATGTCGAACAAGCACTAGAATTAATATCAAATCTTATCTCAGAAAAAGAATATGAAGAATCGGGTATTGAAGTTAATGACCTTTCTGATATAATACATATCGCTATAGAAACGTTAGAAGAAATAAGTGAAATTTTTGATAGTGAAGGGTTAATCGATTCATATAATTTTGTAATTGAAAAACTTGAAAACCTACAAAATGGAGAATTAGATGATATTATCGAAGAGGAATACAGTAAATTTTTTGACGATGATTTTATAGATGAATATGGAGACGAATCGGAAATGGAAGACTATTAAATCGAGTAGGAGGTAGATGATTAATTCATCTACCGACCTCTCACACCACCGTACGTACCGTTCGGTATACGGCGGTTCATTAGGTTAAGTTCAA
>NZ_FQXO01000051.1 GCF_900129995.1 Caloranaerobacter azorensis DSM 13643
AAGTCAGCAGAGGTCATAGTACCTATCAAAACCTAGGATAGATAGGGAAGGACCGAACATTAGGGAGGTAAGTAGCATTGAAAGATTCGAGAGGTATGCAAAGACCACAGAAAACTTCATATGAAGGCTCTCCGACTGAAGTAGGACTGGAAGTCCAAGATAGGAAGGAAGCGTGTAGTATACCTTCGGCATCATCAATAGCGAAAGCCAGAGTTCAAGTTTGAACTTAACCTAATGAACCGCCGTATACCGAACGGTACGTACGGTGGTGTGAGAGGTCGGTAGATGAATTAATCATCTACCTCCTACTCGATTATCAACTTTCATTTTATCTCTATCTTTTGCTCTGATAAAATCGGGTCTTTGATATACTTCTGGAATAGGTTTTCTAGTTAGTACCGTAGATAGAGCTTTTCTATCAAATGGTATTAATGGCCAAGTATAATTAATTCCTCCAAAAGATTTTGTTTTCAATAAAGTAATTAAAAATATGAAAATACCTATTATAAAACCTATTGCACTAAATAATCCTGTAAAAATTAATAATATTAACCTAAATATTCTTATTGCCATAGCAAATTCAATACTTGGAGTTGCAAACATCCCTATACCAGCTATTGCACCATATAAAACCGTTTCTGGTATAAACCAGCCAACCTTTATTGCAAAATCACTTAAAAGTAGTGCCCCTATGATTCCAAGAGAAGTCGTTAATGCATTCGGTGTATGAATTGATGCTATTCTCAACATATCTAACCCTATCTCAAGTATTAAAAACTGAAATAATAATGATATTTCTCCTGATTCTTTAGGCCCAATAAACTGTAAAAACTCCGGTAGTATTGACTTATTTTTAATTAATAATAACCACAACGAGGGCAAAAGATACGATAAAATAATAGCCAAAAATCTCACCCATCTTATATACGTTCCAATGATAGGATTTTGATAATAATCCTCTGCATGTTGTGTAAAATGAAACATGCTTACAGGCAATATCATTACACTAGGAGTTGTGTCAACTAAAACTATTATATGCCCCTCTAGCAAATGTGCTGCAGCCACATCTGGCCTTTCAGTAAATTTTGCCTGAGGAAATGGATTTAAGTTTCTGCCTAAAATAAATTCCTCTAAACTTTTTTCAGCCATTACTAACGAATCAATATCTATGCTCTTTATTTTGTCTCTAAGACTACTAACTAAATCTCTATTCGTAATATCTTCAATATAACCAATAACTACATCATTTTGAGACCTTTTCCCAACTTTATATAGCTCAAAACGTAAATTGGGATCTCTTATTCGCCTTCTTATTAAAGCAGTATTAAAAACAATAGTTTCAACAAAACCATCTCTAGACCCTCGGGTAACTTTCTCTAAATCTGGCTCTTCAGGTCCCCTTGCTGGATACGTTCGAACATCAATTATCAAAGCCTCTTTTAAATCTTCAATAAATAATACAACAGAACCCGACAATAAAGAATATTGAATCTCCTCTAAATCTTCACTACTATCACACTCAATATACGATATTTTTCTTTTAATCAACTTATCTAAAGCATTTGGTACTATTTCTTGTCTACTTACCTCCTGCAGCCTTTTTATTATCCATATCATCAGTTCATCCTTTACGAAACCATCTATAAAAAAAAGAGAGGCATTTTTACCAGCTATTTCAAAATCTCTCCTAACAGCATCAAAACTTTTACCTACGCCTATCTTTTCAGAAATGTAATTTACTCTTTCATCATATGTTTTCATTGCTATCACCTTATTCTGCTATTTTTAATATTTCCTCTATTGCCCTAGTCAAAACAGGAGCGCCTATTTTTGAATCATCCTTCCCATTCATTTTCCCTATATCTCCAATTCCTACTATAACCGGTACTCTATATTTGTTTAAAATATCTACAGTATCTCCATATAAGACTTTACTATTAGTTTCTCTACCACATTTGTTAACTGCTCTTTCTACTCTTTCTCCATCAGAATTAATTGAAAAATCTACTGCCACACCATTAACTCCTTCAGTATTTGAAGCCACAGCTATAACCCCTAAAACTTCTATTTCATCACTTTTAAGTATTTCCTCTATAACTTGTTCACCTTGTCCTTGTCTTGGATTTCCTTTATCATCAACCATAACAATAACAGGATCGTATTTCGCCGTTTTTACTAATTCGATAATCTCCTCACCCGATAAAGGAGTCGGATTCCCAGCAGATCTAGAAATACATCTTCCTCCTATTCTAGTAGCAGCCATTTCAACTGCTCTTCGTGCATTAGCATCTCCATCTGTAACTAAAATAACTTTTCTCTTCAAAAATATCACTTCCAATTATTAACTTTTTGATTTAGGGTTAAAAATTAAAGACATTATATAACCGAAAAATATTGCTGCTGATACACCCCCTGCAGTAGCCTGCATGCCGCCAGTAAAAACACCTATCAATCCATCTTCATTTACTGCTTTAAAAACGCCTTTTGCCAATGAATAACCAAAACCCGGTAATGGTACAGTAGCTCCTGCTCCACCAATATTTACTATTGGCTCATATACGCCTATAGCAGTCAATATAACTCCCGATGTAACAAAAGCTACCAATACATGTGCAGGTGTTAACTTGGTTCCATCCATTAATAATTGTCCAATAACACAAATTAACCCTCCAACAATAAATGCCCTTATATAATCCATTGAAACCCTCCTATTCTTTTGTATTACTAATAGTAACTGCATGAGCTATTCCCGGTATCGATTCCCCTTGTTGAGAACTTGTTGTTGAATGTAATGCACCAGTCGAAATTAACAATACTCTATTCAAAGTTTTATCTTTAAGTAATTTATAAATATATCCGCAAAATACTGAAGCCGAACAGCCACATCCACTACCTCCTGCATGAGTATCTTGTCTTTCATTATCAAATATTTCAATTCCACAGTCTGTAAATATTTTTGAAATATCATAACCAGCTTTAGTTATAAATTCTTCAGCTATTTCCTTGCCTATTATACCTAAATCTCCAGTTATTATTAAATCATAATCATCTATCCTATAACCTGTGTCCTTAAAATGCTGTATTATAGTATCTGCTGCCGCTGGAGCCATTGCAGCTCCCATATTATTTACATCTTTAATGCCAGCATCTACTACCTTTCCAGTTGTAACATGAGTTATATATGGCCCTAAACCATTTGAAGATAAAACAGCCGCCCCAGCTCCAGTAACAGTCCATTGAGAAGTTGGCGGTCTTTGATTACCTAATTCCAATGGGAATCTAAATTGCCTTTCAGCAGTACAAAAATGGCTTGATGTAGCACAGACGAGATAATCTGCATAACCTCCATCAATTAACATAGAACCTAAACTCAAACTTTCTGCCATTGTCGAACAAGCACCATACAACCCGAAATAAGGTATTCCCAAATTCCTTACTGCAAACGAAGATGATATAATTTGATTCAATAGATCTCCAGCCAAAACATACTCTACCTTTTTTTCAGACAATTGTGCATTTTTTATTGCCATTTTTATAGCATCTTCAAGAATTTTAGACTCACACTTTTCCCAAGTTTTTTGGCCACATAAATCATCTTGTAAAATAAAATCAAAATATTCCTTAAGCGGCCCATCTCCTTCTTTTGGCCCAACAATGCTGTATGTGGATATAATTGAAGGTGGATTTTTAAGTCTCACTGTTTGCTTTCCAATTTTTTTAACGGCCAATTTTACACCTCCTTACTTTTTAACTAAATAATATATTAATCCCACTATAACCGAACTTCCGTATCCATACACAAGAACTGGCCCTGCTACTGTAAACATTCTGGCAGCTACTCCAAATATAAATCCTTCTCTTTTAAATTCCATTGCAGGCGATACAATAGAATTAGCAAAGCCTGTTATTGGTACTATAGAACCAGCTCCTGCTCTTTTACCTAACTTATCATACCATCCTAATCCAGTAAAAAATGCTCCAAGAAACACCAAAGTAATTGCTGTCGCTGCCGATACTCCATCCTTATCAAGTCCCATATTTTTATAAAAATTTATTATAAACTGTCCAAAAGTACAAATAATTCCACCAATAAAAAAAGCCCAGAGAGAATTTTTCAAAAACGTTGGTTTTGGAATCTTTTTCTGAACATATTCGTTATACTCTTTAGGATTAATCTTATTCATAAAATCACCCCTTTACTTAATTTGATTAACTTTTTTAAAAAATTTACTTTTTAATACTATATCATCAGAACATGCTTCATTTTCTTGATACCTTAATTCTCTTTCGCCTATATTCTCTTTAAAAATACTTCTACTATCTAATTCCTCATAATATTTCAAAATATTTTTTATCATCTCATCACCTTATCTTTCTAAAATTAACCATTGTACTAATGAACCTACAGTTTTTCCTAAAGCTATAGCTAATAAAATATAAAAAATATAATCTTTAATCTTAACCCTTCTTTCAAAAACAGCTACTACGTCAATTACTTCAGCTAATGCAGCCGCTAAAATTCCAATGAAAATTCCCATTATTAATCCAATCGGAATTAAATAAATTTCATTTATTTTTAATGTAACATCAAAAAAATCTAATAATGTAATCAATACAACCGATAAAATCATAACTTTCTCATAAACACTAATAAACTTTTCCGTATGAGACATTTGGGCTAGTCTTGGAATTATATTTAATAATACGATAACTGCAATGAAAGCACTTCCTATTACTATGCCTCCCGAAAAACCTATTAATGCTAAAATAATAGTATTAAACATTTCCATCACCATATTTTGCAAATTAACTTTCATTTTTGTTATTCATCTTATAATCATCTATATCTTTTTTAAATTTATACATCTCTATTTCTAATGGACTAGGTTCTTTTTCTCCTTTTTTACCAAACTGATTTAAAAAAATAGTCATACCAATACCAATACCTAAAGAATATGCTATCTGTAATGTTAATGGGTTATCTGTTTTTTTGCCGGTTATAAGATAATATATTATCTTATGTGATTTCTCCATATTTACATCTGCATGAAAATTTATTATAGCGAGACCTGCTCCAATAAAAAGAATTAAAGATATCAAAAATACCTTAATCAATTGTAAAAACTTATTTGAATCTCTAACATTATTTATATCTACTAAAACTTCGTCTACTCCAAATGTTGATATAGTCAAATCTTTATATTCGAACTCTATCTTTTTAATCACTTCGAGTACAGATATTTTCATAAATTTTTTATCATTAGGTATTTTAGTTAACTTGATATCTAATATTGCTCTTTGTAAATTTAAATCTTCACAATAAACATCAGCAATATCTTTTATTCTTACTGACTCTTGTTTTCCTCTTGTAATTTTTGTTTTAAAGAATAAATATACATTAGCATTTTTTATAGTTTACCACCCCATTATTATCAATATTTTCATTAAAAACAAATTTAGCTCTTTTTGGAATTTGCTTCATTGATTTATTGCTTAAAAAAACATACCATCCAAAAGTAATAAGTACAATAAATAAAAACAAACAGATGATAATTTTAAAATATTTCTTCATACAATCACTCCATTTCTTTTACATACTTTATTATTTACTTCAATCTTTTTTTTAATACAAAAAAATAGACATCTAATTTTGATGTCTATTTAGATAATTTCTCATATTTTGTAAAACTCTTTTTTCTATTCTCGACACCTGAACCTGTGATATTCCTAGCATTTCAGCAATTTCAGTCTGCGTTTTATCTTTAAAATATCTCATTATAATAATCTTTCTTTCCATAGGTTCGAGCTGACTTAAAGCCTGTTTAAGAACGATTCTATCTAATACTTCCGAATCTTCGGCTTCATTACTACCAATTTTATCTATCAAATGAATTGGTGAACCATTATCATGATGTATTACATCATACAAATAATCTGGCTGGTAATTAGAATCTAAAGCCATAACAACTTCTTCTTTGTCCATTTTTACTTCATCGCATATTTCATTTATAGTTGGTTCTCTACCTAATTTTTTTGTTAATTTTTCTTTTGCCAATTTGACTTTTGCTGCAGTCTGTTTAAGTGAACGGCTAACCTTTATTATTCCGTCATCTCTTAAAAACCTCTTTATTTCACCTATAATCATAGGAATCGCATATGTAGAAAACCTGACTTCATATTTAGGTTCAAATTTTTGAATTGCTTTAATTAGTCCAATACAACCTATTTGAAACAAATCTTCTATATCATATCCTCTATTGTTAAACCTTTTTAATACACTTCTAACTAATCCAAGATTGTGATCTACAAGTATTGCCTGCGCCTCTTTATCTCCTGCTTGTGCTTTTTTTATTAACTCAATAGTTTCCTCATGATTAAGCAATTCAGTTGAGGTTTTTCTTAATGTACTAGTGCCCATATTATCTACTCCCCAGATGATATACTTTTAAATACTTTTACCATCTTCACTATAGTGCCTTTTCCTATCTCAGATTGCACTTTTAAATCATCCATAAAAGTCTCCATTACCGTAAATCCCATACCTGATCTTTCCATTTCAGGCCTTGAAGTATAAAATGGCTCCATTGCTTTCTCTATATCTTCTATTCCCTTACCCTTGTCCTCTACAATTATTTCCAATTTATTTTTTATTATTCTACATTCTATAGTTATTATTCCTATTTTATTTTCGTAACCATGAATTATTGCATTTGTAACAGCTTCGGACACTGCCGTTTTAACATCAGCTAATTCTTCAATAGTAGGATCTAATTGAGATGCAAATGAAGCTACTACTACTCTAGCAAAAGCCTCATTTTGTGATTTACTTGGTATTTCTAATTTCATATAATTATCATGCATATAAAACACCCCTTTATATATTGTCTAAAGCATTATTAACAGAATCATAAATTTTAATTATTTTTGTTATCCCCGACATTTCTAAAATTTTCTTAACTCTAGTACTTACGTTTACTAATAATAATTTTCCATCATTACTCATAGCCTTTTTATATCTTCCTAAAATTAATCCAATACCAGAACTGTCCATAAAGTTCAAATTATCTAAATCTAAAATAATATTTTTTAACATCTTTTCGTCATAATAATCGTCTATCTCCTTTCTAACATTTTCTGCAGTATGATGATCTAACTCTCCATCGAAACCTACAACCAAAGTTTTACCTGCTACAAAGAAATTCAATTGCAAAATTACTCCCCCCTATCTTTTGATATCTTTATCACTTATTCTCTATCACGATATATTTTCCCTTCAATGAAAATTGTCTTATTTTGTAATTTTAAGTAATATTTTCTCGGTAAATACTTTCTTTAAATAACCATAAACTTTACCAAAATATTCTGATATAATATATACAAAGTATATTGTAAAGGTGGTGAATTATGGTAAAAGCTTTATTTACCTATAATTACGGTAAAGAAAAAATGAAAAAAATCAAAGATTTAGGCTATGAAATCGTGTATATCAAAGAACGAGAATTATACTATAATGAAGAAATAAAAGATATAGAAGTGCTTGTATGCTACAACCCTTTTAATTCTTTAGATATCACTAAACTAAATAAACTGAAATGGATTCAATTATCAAGTATCGGTATAGATCAAGTTCCTAAACAATATTTATTAGAAAAACAAATCTTGTTAACTAACAATAAAGGCGGATATAGCATTCCTATGGGCGAATGGGTTGTATTGAAAATACTGGAAATGCTAAAAAAGAGCAAGAATTTCTATAAAAAGCAAGATAATAAACTCTGGAAAATTGATACTTCTATTATAGAGCTTTATGGCAAAACAATAGGTTTTATCGGAACAGGAAGTATTGCATATGAATCAGCAAAAAGACTTAAAGGTTTTGAAGTAAACATATACGGATTAAACACTACGGGTAGAAGTGTAGAGTACTTCGATAAATGCTTTAGTACTTCTGAATTTGATTACTTTTTAAGTTTATGCGATATTTTAGTCCTTACTATTCCGTATACAGAAAAAACTCATCATTTACTTAATGAAAGTAAATTTAAAATAATGAAAGATGGTGTATATATTGTAAACGTTTCTCGTGGCAGTATAATAAATGAAGCTGACTTAATTAAATACCTGAAAAATGGAAAAATAAAATTTGCTGCATTAGACGTTTTTGAAAACGAACCATTAAATGAGAATAATCCTTTATGGGATTTAGATAATGTTATAATAACTCCGCATAATTCCTGGGTTTCAGAAATGAGAAATGAAAGAAGATATAACGTTATATATGAAAACATGAAAAGATATATAAATGGTGAAAAGCTAATTAATATAGTTGACTTAAAAAAAGGATACTAGAAAGCCATCGGTAAAGTGCCGATGGCTTCAAAATGTTTTATATTAATTCATCTTCAATTTCATATCCTAATTCTTTCAAATAATCATAATTTAGATATTTAGGAAGTTTTCGTTTCGCATCTCTTGTTGATTTTATTGCAAAGCTCAAGTCAACCATATTCTTATTCGAATAAATTTGATAGTTATCCCTTAAACTAGGCGGTGTACTAATAAGCATAATCGTATTAGCACCTGCTTTTAATGCTAAAGTTTGTCCATCCGGATGTAATGTAGCTATCGCCGTTGTAGCTGGCAAAAACACATGCTGACATACTATTCTAGTTACAGCTACAACTTTTAATGACAGCTTAAGATCTCCCGGTTTACAATTTTCATATGGTGTTCCTTTAGCCGGTAAAAACGGCCCAAATCCAATCATATGAATACCGAAATCTCTTTGAAATATAATATCTTCCGCTATTTCATCAATAGTTTGAGTAGGCAGTCCTATCATTCCTCCAGATGCTGCTCTCATTCCGGCCTCTTTTATAAGTCTAGTATGCTTCACTCTAATATCATAATCATCATCAGGATGGATTAATTCAAATAATCTCCTACTTGCAGTTTCTATCTTTAGTAAATAATTATTAACACCTGCATCACTAAATAGCCTATACTCTTCTTCTTCCCTTTCTCCTATGCTTAAAGTAATACCCATTCTAAACTTCTGCTTTATTTCTTTAATAATCGATAGCATCCTATCAGTAGTATAATATGGGTCTTCACCCGACTGTAATATTACTGTTTTTATGCCTACTTTATATAACTTCTCAACCTCATCTATTATTTCTTCTTCAGTCATTCTATACCTTTTTATTTTATTATCTCTTCTAACTCCACAGTAATTACAGTTTTTTCTACAATAGTTAGAAAATTCAATTGCAGCCCTTATTTCTATCCTATCCCCAATACATTCTTTCCTTATAATATCTGCCATTCGAATCAGCGCATCATACTCTTCATTCTCTACTTCTAACAAATATTTTATTTCTTCCTTATTTAATTCTATATTAGCTTCTACCTTTTTTACTATATCTTTAAGAGTATCTGAAATATTCATATTAAATATTTCAGATAGATTGTATTTATATTTATCTTTTAAAGAATAAATCCCTTCATATTCAATATTATTTTTCTTTATTATCTCTCTTACTTTCTGCTCAAATTTCTTATCAAACTTTATAGCTGTCGTACATACCCCACCAAATCCCTTTGGTGTAGGAATTAAATCATTTTCTATACCTTCTTTATCTAATAAATCTTTACTAAATAACATCTGTGATTTAGATGTACAAACTAAAATATACGGTTCTTCGAACTTATTTGTCAAAAATTTATTTATTAGTGCCATAAAATCCCTCTTCTATTTAGTAAATTATTTTGGAAGATACCATCCTCCATTTTATATTATAACATAAACTAATCAATATCTTATCGTATTCTATTGCTAAATTGTTCGGTTAATCTAATTATATCATCTTTCCTAGCAACTAAATCTATCCACTTTTTAGGAATAGCCTCTATACCATAATATATACCTGCAAGTCCACCCGCTACTGCTGCAATTGTATCTGTATCATTCCCCAGATTTACAGCTTTTAAAACTACTTCTTTATATCCATTCCCATTTAAGAAACACCAAAATGCAGCCTCTAAAGTATCTACAACATAGCCACTCGACTTTATTTCTTCTTCTTTCAATTTTGCAATATCGTATTTTAATATTCTGCTATATGAATCAAATTCTTTTTTAAAATCAGTATTGGAATAGAAATTGGTAATGTTTACCTTCATATTTTCATAGGCCTCATCTTTTAAATAGCCTTTCAAAAGATTTATTGCATATTCTACATATATACTACAAGCCAAAATACTTCTTAAATGTCTATGTGTAATTGAAGATACTTTATGTATTACATCATATTTTTCTTCGTCTTCAACATCTTTTAAATAAAATGCTAAAGGCAATACCCTCATAAGTGAACCATTGCCATTCGAATATTCATCATCGAGTCCAGCTTGTTCAGGATTTACTCCTCTAGAAATTCTACAAATCGCTTCTTTAGTTGTATTACCTACACCAAATGTTACGTTGTGCGGTGTCCAGTAAGCATCATAATACCACTTTGTATACTTTTCTGCTATATCCTCTAGACTAAATCCATTGCATAAACTCTCAACTAAACATAAAGTTAAAGAAGTATCATCTGACCACGTTCCCGGTGGCTGATCATAAGTCCCATAACCAAGCATATCTGTAACTGGTTCTTTTATTAGTTCTTCTCTTGATTTAAATTCAACAGGTACGCCAAGAGCGTCTCCAATGCAAAATCCAAATATTGCACCTAATATCTTATTTCTGCTCATTTTATCATCTCCGGTAAAATTTTAAATTAATCTCGTAATTATAAAATTAGTAGTTACCGATATCAAAGAGAATAAAAGTAATCCAAATAAAAATGATTTTAATCCTTTATCTTTAATACTCTTTAAATCTACTGAAAGTCCCATTCCAACCATAGCCATAAGTATGAAAGTAGAACTTAATTTTACTAATATCATTGAAAGCTGATTCGGAATTATGCCTAATGAACTTATTATACCGGCTATTATAAAATAAAATATATACATTGGAAATTTCACATTAGAACTCTTTTCTTTTTTATTAAATATTAGACTTAAAACCATAGCCACAGGAATTAACATTACAACTCTACCCATTTTTACAAATGTTCCTATTTCTCCCGCTCCGCTGCCTCTAGCGAAAGCAGCTGCTATTGCATGAGCTACTCCTTGGAGCGATATTCCAGACCAAATTCCATATTCAATATCGCTAATTCCTGAAACCAAAGCTATAGCTGAATATACCAAAACCCCTATAGCTCCTAAAAAATTAATAATGGACACTGCAACTACAGCCTCGTCTTCATCTGCATTTATACAAGGAGCCATCGCTACTATAGCAGAAGCTCCACATATACTGGAACCAACTCCTATAAGTATAGGAATCTTATTGTTTATCTTAAATAATTTACCCAAATAATAGGCAATCATTAAAACAGTCGGAACAAATATTATTATCATTAATATAACTTTTGGGCCAAGATTTAATAAGGATTTAAAGTTAAGTTTAAACCCTAATAGAACGATTCCGGCTTTTAAAAGTTTTTTTGCAGAAAACTTTATACCCGGTTTAAATATTTCTCTAGTTTCTAATAAATTATTATACAAAATTCCTATAATGATGCCTATAGTTAGGGCTTCTAGATTTACAATATGCTTTATTGAATCATTAATGAGAATAGAGATAAAAGATATTAGATAAACAAATAAAATCCCTGGTATTAATCTTTTAACATTTTCCACAAATACCACTCCTTCAATAATTAGACCTATAACATATAGTTTTATACTTAAAATTACAACGCACAAGTAGAATTATAAACAAATATTCCATTTTATGCAACTACAACTTATTTAAGTAGAATTCTTCATAACATTTTTGTTCATTGATAATTCTATAATTGTGTAAATAATAGTTTACATATAAAAGGAAATTTCAATTATATGTAGAATAGTTATCTATTGCATTCAAATGAAGTAATAATATTAACAATGATATGAATAAGAAAAAGGTGGGAGGATATGATTTTAAGCCAAGAATTAGCTCAAAAGTGTGTTGACAGAATTATGAACAATCTTGGTCATAATATCAATATAATGGACAAAAATGGGATTATAATTGCTAGTGGCAGTAAAGAAAGAATAGGTACATATCATAAAATTGCAGATGAAGTTATTAAGCAGAAAAAAAGAATAGATGTTTATAAAGAAGATTCAAAAAAATATAAAGGGGTAAAAGAAGGTATAAATATGCCATTTTTTTATAAAAACTTTATCATAGGCGTCATCGGGATAACTGGCGATCCAAGTTCTCTAGAAAAAACAGCTAAAATTGTTAAAATGGCTGTTGAGCTTATGATAGAACAAGAATTATTAAAAGAAGAAAATAGTACATATTCAAGTCAAATTAAAGTCCTAATCAATAAAATATTAGAAGCACAAAGTGAAAATGACGTTTATACTTTAACGCAATTAGCATCTAGACTAGGATATAATTTAGAAATACCGCGAATTGCATGTTTATTATCTTTTGACAATACAGATAGTTTAAATTTAGCAAATATAGCTAATACAGTCAGTCAAATTAAAGACTCCTTAACTGAAGAAATAAAATCATTAAATAGTAGCAATATTCAAGATATAGTTTGTAGTATAGATATGTACAAGATACTTATTCTTAAAACAGTAGACAATACTGAACATAATTATATAAAAAAATATATTTCAGATTATTATGCTCAATTAAAAAGTAAAATTAAATCCAAAATAAATAAAAAAATATATTTTGCGGTTGGAACTTTACACAAAAATATACTTGGAATAAAAGAAAGTTATAAAGAAGCATTATTTGCATTAGATTATTGCATGAAATACGAAATCGACGAAGAAATAGCTTTTATTGATAATTATATAATCGAATATCTTTGTACAAAATTACCTAAAAAATATCTTGAACATTTTTTATTAAATTATGCAGAAAAAATTAGAGGAAAAAAAGAATTAATAAATACAATTAAAAGTCTTATAAAAAATAATATGAATTTAAAAAACGCTGCAAAAGATTTATATGTGCATAGGAACACTATCGTCTTCAGATTAAATAAAATAAAAGAATTACTTAACATCGATCCAATTCACAATGATACAGATAGAATATTACTTAGACTATTATATTTTTATATAAAGACCGTTGAATAGTATTTTTATATGCGATAAATGTCGAATAATGTATAATCACATAGAATTTTGTACTAAAAGCACAATTTTTTATATAATTTTTGTCATATATAATAAAGATTTATTTTAATAAATGTTATACAATGGTAATGATATTAAAAATTATTAAGAAGTAGGTGATAATGATGAACATACTTATCGCTCCAGATTCATTCAAAGGAAGCTTAACATCTAAACAATATTGTGATATTTGTGAAGAAGCTATAAAATCTGTTATTCCAAATGCTAAAATTATTAAATACCCCATGGCTGATGGAGGAGAAGGTACTGTTGAAGCTCTAGTACTTAACACAAAAGGTAAAATTAAACATACAACTGTTCAAGATCCATTAGGAAATCCTATTGAAGTAAAATACGGTATATTAGGAGATGGAAAAACTGGTGTTATAGAAATGGCTAGTGCTTCCGGTTTAACGCTTATCCCTACAGAAAAACGAAATCCATTCTATACTTCCACATATGGAACTGGACAATTAGTTCTAAAATTATTAGATGAAGGATGCACACATATTATTATGGGAATAGGCGGCAGTGCTACAAATGATGGTGGAGCAGGAATGATGGAAGCATTAGGATTTAAACTCTTAAATAATAAAGGAGAAATAATAAGTAGAGGTGCAAAAGGTCTCCTCGATTTACATTCAATAGATATTTCAAATAGGGATAAAAGAATTGATAATGTGAAATTCACAATAGCATGTGATGTAACTAATCCTCTTTGTGGTCCTAATGGTGCTTCCTATGTATACGGCCTTCAAAAAGGAGCAAAAGAAAGCGATTTACCAATATTAGATAAAGCATTAGAAAATTTCGCTAAAGTAGTCAAAAGAGAATTAGGTGTTGATATATTAGATATTGAAGGAGCCGGTGCAGCTGGAGGATTAGGCGGTGGTTTATTAGCCTTTTTAAATGCCGAATTAAAAAGAGGCTTCGATATAATAAGCGAAGCAGTAGGAATTGAAAAAGCTTTTCAGAAAGAAAAAGTTGATTTAGTTATCACTGGTGAAGGACAAATAAACTATCAAACCGTAAATAATAAATTACCAGTTGGAATAGCTAAACTTGCAAAAAAATATAATGTTCCTGTATTAGCTATAGTTGGATCAATAGGTGAAGGATATGAAAAGGTATATGAGTTTGGAATAAACTCTGTATTTAGCATTGTAGATAAACCTGAAACGATTGATTATGCAATTAATAATGCGGACAAACTTTTATTTTCAACTGTTAAAAACATTTTTTCACTTTTAAAGAGCGTTGAATATATAAGAAGTACTTAAAAGATTAATTCTGCCTATATCCATTAACGGAAATTATATTCGAATTTGTTAACATTTTAACGTTGAATATAATTTCCTAATGGATTATAAAAAAATATAAATAGAAAGGGGTTTTTATATGGTTCAAGGTCCAATTTTATTAGTTATCCTATTACTAGGAATAGGATTCATCGTATTATCAACTTCTAAATGGAAGTTGCATCCATTTATATCTTTACTTATAGCAGCTTACGGTATTGCCTTTGCCGCAGGAATGCCTGTCCTAAAAATAGGACAAACTATTAGAAATGGTTTTGGGGGAATACTTAATTATATTGGTATTGTTATTATATTAGGTACTATTATCGGAACGATACTAGAAAAATCGGGTGCTGCTATAACTATGGCTGATACAGTATTAAAGGTAGTCGGAGAAAAACGTCCTGGATTAGCTATGAGCATTATCGGTTATATTGTATCAATACCTGTTTTCTGCGATTCAGGTTATGTTATCTTATCTTCTTTAAAAAAATCTTTAGCTAAAAGAACTAAAAGTTCTGCAGTAATGATGTCTGTTGCTTTGGCTACAGGACTTTATGCAACTCATACTCTAGTTCCTCCAACACCAGGCCCAATAGCTGCAGCTGGAAATTTAGGATTAGAAAATAGTTTAGGATTAGTTATCATAGTCGGACTTATCGTTTCAATCATAACAATGTTAGCAGGATATTTTTGGGCGACTTTATGTGGTAAAAAATATAAATCTGCTGAAGATTTAGAAGAATTAACTATTAGTTATGAAGATGTAAAAAAACAATATGGAAATTTACCAAGCCCTTCAAAAGCATTTGCACCAATTATTGTACCAATTGTATTGATAACACTTGGTTCAATTGCGAATTTCCCAACACATCCTTTTGGAGAAGGAACATTATTTACAATCTTTAGCTTCTTAGGTAAACCAATAAACGCACTATTTATCGGTTTCTTCTTTGCATTATCACTATTACCTAAATTAGATGAAGAAACATTAAGTGGCTGGATTGGCGAAGGCTTAAAAAGTGCTGCAATTATAATTATGGTAACTGGTGCAGGCGGTGCACTAGGACAAGTATTAAAGTCAACTCCTATTGGCAATTATTTAGGAACTACATTAGCAAAATATCATTTAGGTATATTCTTACCATTTATAATAGCTGCTGCTTTAAAAACTGCTCAAGGTTCATCAACAGTAGCTCTTGTAACAACTTCTGCTTTAGTAGCACCATTACTTTCAACTTTAGGACTAGCATCTGAAATGGGCAGAGTACTTACAGTTATGGCAATAGGAGCAGGAGCAATGACAGTTTCACACGCTAATGATAGTTTCTTCTGGGTAGTTACTCAATTTAGCGGCATGGATGTATCTACAGCATATAAATCTCAAACTCTTGCTACATTAGTACAGGGATTAGTAACAATAACTGTAGTGTCAATATTATCATTTATCTTAATTTAATAGTTTAAAAATATGAAGTCTACAAGAGTAAAGAAATCTTTTAAGATTTCTTTACTCTTGAGTTTGTTAACAAAAATATTTTATGAAAATGACACTCATGCGGACGAATTTAGAAAAAACTTAAGACTCAAATTTTTAGAAAATCCTAACGCACCTAATCAAGACATCCTGTCAAACCTACGGATTTTCTTTAAAATTTTCGTCTAGTTTTTTAGCTAAATTCTTTCAAGCATTCGCTTTCATTTTCATAAATATTAAAAAATATAAGTTTGTCAACAATCTATTTAACTCTTATCCATATTCATAATACATAATATAAAACAAAATATGAGGTGGTAGTAATGTGGAAACATAAAGTATCAAAAGAACTAGCTGAAAGAATAGTTAATTTAATACATGAGGTTACTGATAATAACGTTAATTTCATGGGTGAAGGCGGAGAGATTATAGCAACTATGCAGCCAGAAAGGCTTGGTACAATCCATCAAGGTGCAAAAAAAATAATGAATGGAGAAATTGATGAATTAGCAATAACAGAAGAAGAAGCAGAAAAAATGGAAGGAGTAAAAGCAGGTTATAATGGAGTTATAAAACTCAATGGCGAAAGAATAGGATGTATTGGAATAACAGGTAATCCAGAAATCGTTAAACCGCTTCAAAAAATGGCTGCTATCATAGTGGTAGAAGAAATAAAAAAAGAAATAAAAATTAAAAAAAGAAAAGAATTGATAGAAAAAATAGCACTCGAAATCGAAGAAGTAACTTCAGCCGTTGAAGAAATCACAGCAGGAGCAGAAGATATTTTAAATGGTACTAAACAAATAGAAACTATTACAAAAGAAACTGAAGGGAAAATAAGCAATATAAATCAAGTATTAGATTTTATAAATAACATTTCTAAACAGACAAACTTATTAGGACTTAATGCAACTATAGAAGCAGCTAGGGCAGGAGAATTAGGAAGAGGATTTGCAGTAGTTGCTGAGGAAATAAGAAAACTATCAATAAATTCTTCTGAAAGTATTAAAAATATTAATGAGATTTTAAATGATATAAGTTCTTCTATAATACAAATATCAAAAGGGATTGAAAAAAATTCACAAGTAATCAGTGAATTAACATCAGCACTGCAACAAATTTCAAATAGTATATTTAATATTAATAGTAATTCACAGGATTTAATTGCTATAAAATAAAAAAAGGGTCCCGCTTTGCGGGACCCGCTTCTTTTTGCTACCCGCAACTTAATTACTCTAGTCTATATGTTATACCATGTACACCCTTATATTTAATAGGCTCCATTACGCCACCACATTCTACACAATCAAATCTCGGTGGTACGCTTATATCTCCACTATCTAGTATGTCAAACATTTCTACTACATCTTTTGGTACCTCTTCTTCTATCCCACATTCTATACATTTGTATCTTACATATTCTCTTTTTTCTTCTCGTTCTTGTCTTCTCCTTTTCTTTATTCTCTCTCTTATTTTGTCTTTTCTTTTTTTCTTTGCCATCTCCTT
>NZ_FQXO01000038.1 GCF_900129995.1 Caloranaerobacter azorensis DSM 13643
AATGTTTATAATAATAGCATTTAATCTTATGCAATTATATTTCTTTAGGTGTATTAGAGGATTTAGAAAGAAAAGAATGTTGCAGATAGATATTATTGAAGATATAAGAGATGAAAGATTTACTATAGAAGCTGATTGGATAAATCCAATATTTGAAAAAACATAATTAAAAATAAAACTGGAAATTGATTATTAAAATTTCTTGGGGTAGGGGGAGGTGTAACTATTTTTAAGACCTATCGGTCTACAGGTTTCCCAGTTATTCAAGTAAATGTTAAAAAATAAAATTTTAGTAAAAATAAATTTTTTACTGGAAATTTGATGCGAAATCTCTGAAAAAATTATTAGATCATTTAGTTAGTGTAAGTAATGATGAAAATTCAAAAGCCAAAGAAAAAGGTGATGCATTAGAAAACTTAGTTAAATTTATAATAAGGAAAACATATTTTTTTGAAGTATATGCTAACATACCAACTGATACAAATGAAATAGATCAAGTCATAAGATTAAGTGATAAAGGATATCAGGCTTTAAAACAATTTGAACTTTCTAGAGAATTATTGCATATAAATGAAGACATTTTTCTTGGAGAATGTAAAAACTATAAAGAGAATTTAGGGGTATCATGGGTAGGTAAGTTTTATGGACTTTTAAAAAGTTGTAAGTGTAATTTTGGAATTTTGTTTACAACTAATGGTTTAACGGGAGATAAAGATTCATGGAAAGATGCTTATGGATTAATAAGAGTTTTTAATCTAATTGAACAATTAAGAAGAGATAATGATGAATTTTATATAATAGTATTTGATATGGAAGATTATAAACAAATTCCTAATAAAACTTTTTTTGAGATAGTGAAGGCAAAAAAGGATGCGATAAAAATTGGTTCAAAATATGAAAAAATAATTGAACAATATAAAGAAAATAGAAATATTGAAGTTGAAGATGTAGTTAATGAGTTGAGGAGAAAATAAAAAATATATTTAATCTAGTAATACTAAATTAGTTTTAATAAAAAAACTGTTAGTAAATTTAAATACTAACAGTTTTTTATTAAAAAACATATTATTATTATTTAAACAAAGTTTATCATTTTAGTCATATACGGTGAACCGTACCACAAGTAACAGCGGTTTTTGTTGAATTTAGATGATAGATATAATATTACGGATAAGGAAAAAGAAGATAACATAAAAATTTATATGGATGATGAAGGAACATGAAAATTATTGTATTAGAAGAGATAGTTAAGAATTTTTCAAAAGGAAAGATTTATTTAGAAAAAGAGATTAATAGAGTTTTGAAAAGGATATATGAAGATTATGCCATTATAAGAAGAGCGTTAATAAAATATGGATTTATTGAAAGAACAAATGATTGTAATAGTTATTGAGTGAAGGAATATATTAAAAGGAGTCGGGAGGATGATTAAAAATTATTTAGAATTGAATAAATTTGAAGTAGAGAAAATTATTCAGTTTATAAATAGAAATAAAATAAATAAATTATCTTTTGAAGATATAGATAAGGAAATCAAATCTGAAGAATTTGATTTTGGTAGAGGAGTTATTTTAAAAATTAAGGGACAAGATATTATTGGAATGGCGTCAATAATATTAAAAGAATGTGATAAGAAAGGAATAGCATATATAATTAAGTTAGATATAAATGAAAGCATAGAGGATAAGAGGACAGTTTTATGTGAGATAATAGAAGAATCTAAGAAGATAGCAAAAAAATATGGAGCAAGGGAAGTATTTTTAGGTACAAAGGATGACACAATAATTAGAAATTTAAATACTTTAAATATAAAGAAACAATATTCGGCAATAAGAATGACATTAGATAATATAACAGTTAAATATTCACCATTAAGTCTAGTTAAGTTATCAGAGGAAAATAAGAAGGAATATTTAATGATTTATAATGATGCCTTTAAAGAAGTTCCAAATGCAGCAACGCTGACAGAGAGTGATATTGATGAATATATAAAAAAAGCAGATGAAAATAATTGCTATATAGCTATAGTAAATAATGAAATGATAGGTTTTTTGCAGTTTAATATTAAAGAGGGAGTGGGTGAGTTTGATTTAGGACTAATTAAGAGTGCTAGAGGAAAGGGATATGGAAAGCTACTTTTAGAAACGGCTATTAGTTTTTTGAATTCAAAGAAAGTAAAAGAAATAGGTTTGATTGTTATTACAAAAAATACTTTAGCTTATGATATGTATAAAAAAAGAGGGTTTAAAGAAAGTGAATTAGTTAGTGATTGGTTTAAACTCGATTAAGAATAAAGTCTTTGTTAAATTGTTTACTGATAATTTATATCTCCCTTTGTTCAAATAAGAGAAATAGATAAAGATATAAAGGATATAAAGCAGAATACTACATATTAGAAGAGATACTATATTTTTTTATTGTAAAGATTATCATTTTATTGAATGAAGGTAAACCATAGCACTACAAGTGAAAAAATATAAAAGGTAGAAAGGAAGAGGTTAATGTATTTAGAACAACAAATTATCAATAAAGGAAGAAAGATAAGAGGTTTAATTATTTTTGCATATTGTGTAGTTATGCTAATAGCATTAATCAAGTATAATTTTAAAACAAATAGGGATTTATTTATGTATTTAGGAATAATGCTTTTTGCATTAATCGCTTTCTACAGGGGGAATAAATTTATAGGAGATATGCTATTTATAGGTTTAACTATTATATTAGGATTATTACCGATATATATATTACATTATTTTCAAGTTGATAAAGTTTTTGGAGGAATATTATATATTATCATTCTTGCTATTTGCTTTATATTAGGAATAAAATCAAAAATTTATGAAGAATTTAGAGCTTTTATGAAATGGGAACATAGGAAAAAAACTAAAACTGTTTACTATCTTGAAAATGTGATTTTAATAACTATGATAGTAATAGATAAAATAATTTAGGTAAAAAGCAATATATTTATCTAATTATTGTAAATAACATCGTAAAAATATTTTTAAAGTAATATGGTGATAACGGGGATGTTTTTTTAAAATATCTGTTTCAAAATGGAAAAACCCCCTACAGGTTCTTGAAAACCTGTAGGGAGTTTGTAATATAGAATCTATCCTAGTATTCCTACAGTTTGAAAAAATGGTGTGAAATCTTTGCCATTCCATTTTAATGATGTCTGAACATATCCTAAATTATCAGCATTGTATCTGCCTGCTATTCGTCGAACTGCATATAATTCATAAGTTCCATCCCTTTGAAAATCAATAGGGTATAATCCGCCAAGTGGATTTACCCATCCTTTAATAGGTTTTTTAAGTTTACCTTTGGCGTCATATATTTCAGATAGGTAGTCTTTACCTTTATACTTAATGTCTATAATATATTTTTTTGTATTATTTTCTCTAACTTCTACTTCATAGTAATCCTTATATATTACTTCGTAGGTATATTTTTGGTTAAATTTTTCATAATCAAATATTTTTTTAGGAGAATTATTCGTAAATGAGTAGATATAATAGAAAGCATATCCGCCACTTCCGCCTGAATCGATACTAATTAGAATATCATTTACTTTATTTCCAGTAAAATCTCCTAAAAATATTGTTGGATTATATCCAGCATTTTCTTTTGGAATGATTCTATAAAAAATATTTGTTCTTCCATCCTGAATTAGTATAGTTATATTATCAACAAATGGACTTTTTATACCATATGGTTTTTCTCCTATTAAATAAACATTGTCTATTATTAAATCACCATTAACATCCCCTTGTTTAAAATCCAATATAAATATTCTATTTGCATTCATTTGATTCAAAGGATAAAATGGACATAAATACATATAATCATCTCCTTATAGCTACTACTAATATAGTATGACTATTATGAGATATAGTTACAAAAAGAACGTGGGTATATCAAGGCTTTCTAAAGATAAGATTAAAATTGGAATACAAATGTTATTTGAAGAGATATGTTTGTTAAAAAGTAAAGGGAATATTATTTTTTAAGAAAGTTTGTAGTTAGATAGAAAATTTAAAAGAAAGGTAGGTAAATATGCCATTTACATTTGCTCATCCATCTATTGTATTGCCATTTGCATCTAAACGAAATAAGTATTTAGATTTTACAGCGTTAGTAATTGGAACGATGGCACCCGATTTTGAATATTTTATTTATTTTAAGCCAATACAGATAGTTGGACATACATTTCTTGGACAATTTTATTTTAATTTACCAATAGTTTTTATATTAGCCTATATCTATCATTATATATTGAAGGAAGCTGTGATATTAAATCTGCCAAAACCCTATTGCGATAAATATTATTATTTAGTAAAAAGACAATGGAAAATAGATTCACTATCTAGATTTATTGTGTTTTGTTATTCGGCTATTTTAGGGGCATTCACTCACTTGATTTGGGATAGCTTTACACACAAAACAGGTTTTTTTGCTAGGAATATAGGCTTATTAACAAAGTATCTGAATATAGCAGGGATTAAAATTCCAGTTTATAAAATGCTTCAGCATGGAAGTACGTTTTTGGGGCTTACAGTGATTATTATATATTTGATTGCTATTCAGGATAATAGTGTATATAAAAACTATGTTCAAATAAGTAAATTTTATAAGTTAAGATTTTGGAGCGGAGTGATTATAATTAGTTTAATTACTATTTTATTAAAAATGTCTCAAGCAAGTATTTTACTATTAGGAGAAATCATTGTAACAGTAATTGATGGTATATTTATTGGGCTTGTGATTATGTCTATGTTGGCTAGAATTCGGAAAGTTTGAAGGGAGGTACTAAAGTATCTCCCTTTGCTTTTTATTTTGAATAGATGGGTTTATTTATGCATTAGATCCAAATGGAACTGTATATTTTTGGATTAAACAATAATGAGAAAGGTTATGAATACTAGGATAGAACAAATTTTGTCCTAGTATTTTTTTATTCTAAAAGTATTACTTGTAAATGAATTAATGAAATAATATTATGGAAATGATAGTATATAAATATATTGAGCACTCTAGAAGGTGAAAAGATGAAAAAGCGTATGATGAAATTGCAGACAAAAATTATAATATTGATTACAGTAGTAGTTTTTGTATCAATATCGATAGTTTTGCCTTTTATAACAGATAGTGTATCAAAAAACGTAGAAGAGAAATTGGCAATAAATATAATGAATACTGCAAAGATAGTAGCAAAATCTCCTATTATAAGGGAAGCGTTAGATAAGAAAGATCCAGATGGAATTATTAAACCGTATATAGATGCATTGTTGGATTCTGTTGAACAGATAGAATTCATAGTTGTTGCCGATATGGAAGGGATTAGATACTCTCATCCCAATCCAAAGAGAATTGGACAAAAATTTGTAGGGGGTGATCAGTATAAAGTAATTAAAAATGGTGAAACTTATATTTCTAAAGCAACTGGAACGCTGGGAAAATCAATGAGGGCATTTACTCCAATATATGATTTAGAAAATAAGAAACAGATAGGTTTTGTTTCGGTAGGAACTCTTATAGAGAGCGTTGAAGAAGCTAAAAAAGAAGCAGTATTACATTTAATTTTTTTAGCATATACAGGAATATTAGCGGGAATAATTGGAGCTTTTTTGTTAGCTAATAATATTAAAAAAACACTTATGGGTTTAGAACCAAATGAAATAATAAAGCTTTATAATGAAAAAGTAGGCATGCTTGATGCAATACATGAAGGGATTATTGCCATAGATAAAGACTGTAAAATAACTCTTGTTAATGATTCCGCACTCGATATACTACAGATAAAAGATAAATACAAACCAGAAGAAATAATAGGAAAACCAGTTACCGACATTTTTCATACGAGTCGACTTCCTAAAGTTTTAGAAACTGGAATTGCGGAATATGATAAAGAACAGCGAATAAATGACACTATTATTGTTACGAATAGAGTACCTATAAAGGATAATGGTAAAATCGTTGGAGCCATAGCTACATTTAGGGATAAAACAAAGATAACGAGATTAGCTGAAGAGGTAACGGGTGTGAAGCAGATAGTACAGGCATTGAGAGCAAATACCCATGAATTTTTAAATAAATTGCATGTAATATTAGGACTGCTTCATTTAGGAGAGATAGAAGAGGCGAAAAAGTATATTGTGAATATTACGGAAAGCCAACAGCAGATAATCAGTATGATTATAAAAAAAGTAAAAGATCCAACTATTGCAGGGTTAATACTTGGGAAATTCAGTAGGGCAAAGGAACTGGGAATAAAGATGGTAGTTGATGAAGCTACAAAACTTGATTCTAGGCATAACAATATAAGCAGTAGTGCGCTTATAACGCTTATTGGGAATATATTGGAAAATGCATTAGAAGCGGTAAGTAAGACTAATAAAGAAGAAAAGATAGTCAGAATAAGGATAGAAGAAATGGAAGACAGGATTGAAATTGAAATAGAAGATACCGGAAAGGGAATTGAAGAAAAGCATTTAAATGAGATATTTAAAAGGGGTTTTACAACGAAATCTGGAAGTGAGGGTATAGGATTAGATTTGGTAAAGAGAACTGTAGAAGAGTTAAATGGTGAAATTCATGTATATTCAAAAATAAATATAGGTACAACATTTAAAGTTATACTGCCTAAGGAGGTTTAAAATGATTAAAGTTTTAATTGTGGAAGATGATCCAATGGTAGCCGAATTGAATAAAAGATATGTTGAGAGCGTTGATGGATTTAGTGTCGTAGGGATAGTATCAAATGGTGAAGAAGCTATGAATTTTTGCAGAAAAAACGAAGTAGATTTAATTATATTAGATATATATATGCCGAAAGTTGATGGAATTAATTTTTTAAAAGAGATTAGAAGAAGATTTATGATGATAGACGTAATATTAGTTACGGCTTCAAGAGAAACTCAAAATATTGATGCTGCACTTAAATTAGGTGCTGTAGACTATCTGATTAAGCCTTTTGAATATGAGAGGTTAAAAAAAGCATTAGAAAATTATGCTGATAGATGTAGAGTTTTACAGAGTTCTAAACCGGTTAAACAGGAAGAAATTGATGTGATAACTAAAGTTTGTAAGATGCATGAGAATAATAATTTAAAAAAAGGACTGCATAAAAAAACTCTTCAAAGAATTCGCGATTTTGTGAAAAAGCATCATAATGAGTATTTAACGGCTGAAATTATTGCCGAAGACATAGCGTTATCAAAAGTTACAGTCAGAAGATATTTGGAGTATATGGAAAGTATTGGCGAAGTCGAGATTGAAGTAGAATATGGTTCTGTAGGACGTCCATCGCATTTATATAAATATATTGGGGAATAATCTATTTCCAAATAAAAATTGTTAAAAAGAAGTCATAAATATTTTTATTTACTAAAACATTTAGAATAATTTCTAAATGTTTTTTGCTTTTTTGATATAGGTTAAAATTTACATATAAAATAGATATATTAGAAAGGATGGTAATGATGAGCTATGCAGAAAAGAGCTTAAAGATGCACGAGGGAAAAAAAGGTAAAATAGAGGTTACATCTAAAGTAAAAGTTACAAATAAGGATGAATTAAGTACAGCTTATACACCGGGCGTTGCAGAACCATGTAGAAAAATTCATCAAAATAGAGAAAATGTTTATAAATATACGTCTAAAGGGAATTTAGTTGCAGTAGTTTCTGATGGAACGGCTGTATTAGGTTTGGGAGATATTGGGCCTGAAGCAGCGATGCCTGTAATGGAGGGTAAGGCTATTTTATTTAAAGAGTTTGCAGGTATAGATGCATTTCCTATTTGTTTAGCTACAAAGGATGTAGATGAGATAGTTAAAACGATAAAATATTTAGAACCTACTTTTGGCGGAATTAATTTAGAGGATATATCATCGCCAAGATGTTTTGAAATAGAAGAGAGATTAAAAAAGGAGTTAAACATACCAGTATTTCATGATGATCAGCATGGTACTGCCATAGTTGTTTCAGCGGGATTAATAAATGCACTGAAAGTAACTAATAAAAAGATAGAAGACGTTACTATAGTGGTTAATGGCCCGGGTGCAGCGGGTACAGCTATTGTTAAAATGCTTATAAATCTTGGAGCAAAGGATATTATTGTATGCGATAGAGATGGGATAATCTATGAAGGAAAAGAGAAGTTGGAAGGACACAAAAAAGAACTTTCTAAAATAACTAATAGAAATAAAAAACAGGGGACTTTAAAAGATGCAATGGAAGGAGCCGACGTATTTATTGGTGTATCGGCTGCTAATGTTGTGAGTGAAGATATGATTAAATCGATGAATAAAGATGCGATAGTGTTTGCAATGGCCAATCCTATACCAGAGATAATGCCTGATTTAGCTAAAAAGGCAGGGGCAAAAGTAGTTGGTACAGGGCGTTCAGATTTTCCAAATCAAATAAATAATGTTATCGCTTTTCCTGGTATTTTTAGAGGAGCGTTAGATGTTAGAGCTAGACAAATAAATGAAGAGATGAAAGTAGCTGCAGCTTATGCTATAGCAGGAATAATAAGTGATGAAGAACTTAATGAAGACTATGTTATCCCAAATCCATTCGATAAGAGAATAGTTGAAAGAGTGGCAAAAGCAGTTGCAAAAGCGGCAAGAGAAAGTGGAGCCTGTTAAATAGTGCATAGGGAGGGATTAAAATGAATAGTTTAGAAAATCAAGGATATAAAATTATGGGTATGTCAGTTCCAGTATTTATACTTGTTACATTTGTTGTCTTATTAGCAACTTATATGGGTGTACTTCCTAAAGGAATGATTGGAGCATATCCGATTATGATGGTGATTGGTGCAATATTCAATGAGATAGGTAATCGTACACCAATAGTAAAGGATTATCTAGGTGGCGGCCCGATTGTGGTTATATTTGGTTCAGCAGCTTTAATCACTTATGGATTATTACCTAAAGCTACAGGAGAAATTATAACAAACTTCATGAAAGGAGAAGGTTTTTTAAGTTTTTATATAGCAGCGCTCATTACTGGCAGTATATTAGGGATGGATAGGAAACTATTGATTAAGGCAGCAGTAAGATATCTTCCAGCAATTATTGCCGGAGTAGTTGCCGCATTAGGTTTAGTCGGTTTAGTTGGCGGATTAATAGGATTTGGAGCTAAAAAGGCGATACTTTATATAGGACTGCCTATAATGGGTGGAGGTATGGGAGCCGGTGCCGTACCATTATCAAAAATATTTGGTGAGGCATTGAAAGTAGATCCAAAAGAAATGCTTTCTGTAATGATTCCGGCTCTTGCACTTGGGAACGCGCTATCTATAGTTGTTGCCGGGTTATTGGATAAAATAGGTAAAATCAAAACAAACCTTACAGGAAATGGCAAATTATTAAAAGAAAATATTGAAGAGGTTAAGCAAGAAGAAAGGACGGAAAAAATTGATTATAGAAATCTAGGAATTGGACTTTTATTATCGACTACTTTCTTTGTTTGGGGTAAGATATTAGCTAAATTTATTCCTATACATTCATATGCTTTAATGATAATATCTGTTGCTATAATAAAGGCTGTGGGGATAGTTCCAAGAAAATATGAAGTAGGAGCTTTTCAGTGGTTTAGATTTATTATGGTTAATTTGACTCCGGCACTATTAGTTGGTATAGGAATAGCATATACGGATTTAAATGCGGTTATTAGTTCATTTAATTTACAATATATCTTATTAGTTACAGTTACAGTAATAGGTGCAGTGCTTGGTTCAGGCATTGTAGGGAGCTTACTTGGATTTTATCCAATTGAATCTGCAATTACGGCCGGACTATGTATGGCAAATATGGGAGGAACGGGAGATGTAGCTGTTTTGTCTGCATCAAAACGTATGAACTTAATGCCTTTTGCTCAAATATCATCTCGTATTGGAGGAGCATTTATGCTCATACTTGCCACTATTTTATTGAGTCTACTTGGATAATTATAAATCGTTAGTTTTAATATAGGCTTAGCAATGATGCTAGGCCTATTATTTTGCTGAAATTTACAAGAGAATTATATATAATTTAACTAAATAAACGTAATTTTCTATAAATTATAAAAATTATGGACACTTTTTTGCTTTCGTACGTTATATATGTGAAAGCACTAATCGAGGAAGTGATAAGGTGAACATCTATTTAGTTTATCAAAAATATAATAAGGAGTTTATTGCATATGCAAAATCTATAACTCAAAATAGCGATAGGGCTTTTGATCTTGTACAAGAAGCATATGTAAGTGCACTAGAAAGAGAAGAAATGTTTGCTAATATGAATGAGCATCAAATAAAAGGGTGGTTTTTTACTACAATAAAAAACAGAAATATTGATTTTATACGAAAACAGAACAAGATACTGCCATGTGAAAACGTTATATTAAATAATGTATTATCTAAAGAAAGTCAAGATTTTGAATCTCAAGTTACTTTTGATAATTTAATTCAGAAACTACCTCGAAAGAATAAAGAAATTCTGGTGCTTAAGTACAAGATGTTATTAAATAGCACTGAAATAGGGGAAATACTTGGGATATCGCCTTCTACTGTACGATCTCGATTAAGTGCTTCGTTAAAAATGTTAAAAAATGAAATCTAAAATTAAGGGAGGGTGTAAGATGTCAGTAATTGAGAATATAGGATTACTTGATACTAGAAATATTAAAGAGGATTTAGCAAAGGAGATTACTAAAATATGTAATGTAGGGATACTTATTGAAAGTAACGAGTCGCGATTACTACTTAAAAATTGTGAGAAAGTAAATGTAGGATTTGTTGTGGAAATACCAAAGGATATACAGATGGTTACTTGTTCAGGGATTTTAAAGATAAACAGAAATTATTTGGAAGGACTTTTAAATCAAATAGCTATTTTAGTGAACGGTACGATTATCTTTGAAGAAGATATCGACAGTAATCTTATAAATGAAAAAATATACTGTTTGATAGTAAATGGGCGAATGATATGTCCGGAAAAATTAAATGGGGTTATACAATCAAAATCTAAAATAAATGGGCGAATTTGTAGTTACAAAGATGATTATATATTATTTAGTAGTACTATTATATTAAATAATCAATTTTTATATGGATTGAAGCCACATTCAAAACTTGCTATTGATAAAGCTATCATTATTGAAGATGTTGATATGAAACTGTTTGAAGAAAAAGTATCTAATATTCAAATATTAGATAAATTAGTGATAGCAGATGAAGTTGAAAAAGAATTTGCTAAATATATTGATGAGTATTATTTATTAGATAAAACTGTAGTACCAAAGGGTTCAAAGTATATAGAACACGATATAAAATTGAACGATAATACAATAAAAAGATATAATGATAGTATTTTATTTGTAGATGGGGAAGTTGAGATATATCTTGAGGATGATAGTAAACTTAAAGACCATATTAAATCTTTAATATGCGACAGTATAGTTTGTAGAGCAAAAAACTATGAGGCTGTTAAAGGTATTTTAGGAAATGAAAATATAGAAATAGAAATAATTGAAGGAAAACTAATTAAAAATACAGGGAAAATGGTTTTATCAGGAGTTGTAGAAAATGTTGATGAAGGAGTAACAATAAGAAATATGGGGAAATTAGTTATCGATGAAAATATTGACGTTGATGTTTTTAATAAAAAAGTAAAATCGATTTTGAATTTTGGTCTTATTGTTGCCCCAGAAAAAGTAATTAATATCGTAAGAAGCAAAATAGAAGAAGATTATGGCCATATAAAAATATCTAGTAGTCAAAAAGATAATATAGAAAAGGAAGAAAATATTTTATATTCTAATACAGGAGAGTTGAGATTATAAAGCAAAACTCGCTATATAGCGAGTTTTGCTTGTTTAAATTTTAAATTTACTTATCAATTCATTTAAACTTTGTGCAATACTATTTAGAGTATCTGCAGATGAAGCAATTTCTTCCATAGATGCTAATTGTTCTTCTGAAACGGCAGCTATATTTTCAAAACTTGCAGCAGAATTTTTAGCGATATCAAATGTTTGTTCTGCCGAAGCAGCTATTCGCTTTGAATTTGCAGATATCTGTTCAGAGGCAGTTGAGACTTCTTGGATTTGTTTTGCAACGTTTTGAATTGCCTCTAAAATCTTTATAAATGCTTTACCGGCTTCATTTGTTATTTTCATTCCTTTTTGAACTTCATTATTTACATTTTCCATTGATTGGACAGAATAATTAGTATTCTTTTGTATTTCTTTTATTATATCTGAAATTTCGTTTGTTGATTTTTCTGATTGTTCGGCTAATTTTCTTATCTCATCAGCTACAACGGCAAATCCTTTGCCATGTTCTCCTGCACGAGCAGCTTCTATAGCTGCATTTAAAGCAAGTAGATTTATTTGAGAAGTAATATTATTAATGGCTTCTAATATTTGATCTATTTTTTGCGAGTGTTGATTTAATACTTTTATTGCCGATGATGAATCGTAAACAGATTTATTTATAGAGTTCATCTGTTCTATGACTTCTTGTATAGATTCATTTCCTTGTTCTGCTTCTTTTGATGCTTCAAGAGCAGACTGCTGTACTACAGCAGAAGATTGAGCGATTTTTTGAATATTTATTGCCATTTTTTTCATAGATTCTGAAGTTTCTTCGGATATTGACATTTGCTTTTGAGTGTCGTCCGATACTTCTTGTATAGTTAAAGCAACGTGATTAGTCGCATTGACATTTTCATTCGTAATTGTTGCTAATTCTTCTGAAGAATAAGCTAACTGATTAGAAGTTTCATTTACTTGATTAATTAGTGCTTTTATATCGGCTTGCATCACATCTACAGCTCTGGAAAGTTCACCTATTTCATCTTTCCTGTTGAGATATGTTTTAGGAACATTTTTTGTAAGATTTCCAGTTGCTATGAGTTTTAAATGTTCAATTATTGATTTAATTGGCATAGTAATGTTTCTACTAAATATTATGGATAATGTTAATGCGAATATAAATGATGCAGCTAGAATTATGAGAGTAATTATTAAAGTATTTTTTTTCAGAGACAATAGCGATGAAACATTATAGTTAGTATTTATCATTCCTATGACTTTAGTTTTTGTAGGGTTCCATAAAGGGGTATATAATCTTATGTATCCTTTATCGTCTAAAATCTTTACAATTTCTCCTTTAGAAACAGTTTTAAAGATTGTTGGATCCTTTAATACTTGTCCTATTCTTTCTTTTTCGGTTTTGCTTGAAGTTCTGACTAATTTATCTTTTACATAAATATTTATGTCTCCAGAAGTAACATTACTGATATCGGTTAGAAAATCATCTTCAAAGCCGACTTGTAAAGTTCCTATAATTTTTTCATTATCTTTTATAGGGACGAATGCTCGAATTGCTAATCCGCTTTTTCCAAATTCAAAACCTTTTATTTCCTGACCTTTTAATGCTAATTTTATAGATTCGTTGCTGCTTTTATCATCTCCAAATTTTGAACTATGTGCTCTTAAGAAAACAATTCCCTTGTCATCACCAAATTCTAATATTTGGATGTTGTGTTCTTCTTTTAATCTTTGGAATATTGGTTTAATTATTTGTTTTAATGCATCACGATCTTTATTTTTAAAAACATCAATGATTTCAGGTTTATTAGAATAGAGATTTGCTAGAAACAGAGCTTCTTGTGCTTTTTTTTCAAGTTTGTATTTAACAATAGATACATTATGCTTTAAATCATTTTCAATCAAATGATCTAAATTGTTTCTGCTCTGATTGTATAAAATTGAAGAAGAGATAGATACTGGAATTATTGCAATCAGTATTAGCAATAATAAAAGTTTTGTTCTTAATGTTTTAATAGATAATTTCATCAGAAATAGCCTCCTATTTTATTATTGTTATTTAAGCATGATTACGGATATTCGACATTTTTCTACAAAATCCTTTTTTAAAAATTATTAAAAAAAATTAACATTTTAATAAAAACATTTCAAAATATTTACACATTTAATATTTTTACGATACTATATACAATATAGAGATATTTTGTATTTAATTGAATGTATTTCTTGTTAAGGATTCAATTGCATCATGCATTTGACAATACTTATAAAAAGAAAGGAGGAGAAAAACATGTCAATTTCTAAAATTAATAATAATATTAATTACTATTATACAAAAAATGTTAATAATAAATCTCTGTATAAAAGCAAGATTAGAGTTAATCATACCTGTGTATCAGCTAATACTAATAATATTTGGGATGAGCTTAGAAAAAAATATGATATTACTAATGCTACATTTGATGAAGTTAAAGAAATATCTAAAAAACTTTATAAGGCAGGTGAAATTTCTCTTTTAGAATTGTCTATTATATGTTTAGATCCATCAAAAATTCCGGCTGTAAGAAGGGATAGATTACTTTGTGCTCCTCGTGAGGGAGGAAGACATAATTGGATAAAGGTATTTAAAGATATCGCTGATAGGAGTTTATCTAATAATCTTATAGATTCATACAAAACAGATATTAAAATAGTCAAAATATTTGAGAAACTTAAGCGCTGATGTTGAGTCCATTCATAAAACGAATGGACTGTTTTTTAAAAGTCAAAATTTACTGAATAATATGTTATACTATAACTTAAAGGATATATTTATAAAAATTCTAAGAAAGGGGATTTGAATATGGATAACGTTTTACTCGAGAAATACGCACATCTTGTAGTAAAAACGGGGGTTAACATTCAAAAAGGTCAAATTCTTGTTATAACTTCTCCTATAGAATGTGCTCCTTTTACAAGAATGGTAGCAAGAGTTGCTTATCAAGAAGGAGCAAAAGATGTTGTTGTAAAATGGACAGACGAGCTATTCTTGAAAATAAGATATAAACATGCTCCGGAAGAAGTCTTTGAAGAGTTTCCTGAATGGATAAAAGAGTTTTATATGTACTATATGAAACAAGGAGCGGCTTTTTTAAGCATAGCGGCATCTGATCCGGAACTTATGAAGGACGTAGACCCTAAAAGAATAGCTAAAGAACGTAAGGTCAGCAGCATCTCATTAAAAGAATATAGAGAAAGTTTGATGAGCAATAGAAATGTTTGGTCTATTGTATCAGTTCCTACAAGGGCTTGGGCAAGGAAAGTTTTCCCTGAACTTCCAGAGGACGATGCGGTTGAAAAACTATGGGAGGCTATTTTAAAAGCTGTTAGAGTAGATACAGAAGATCCCGTTGCTTCTTGGGAAGAGCATAAAAATAATCTTAAAAAGAGTTTAGAATTTTTAAATAGTAATAATTTTAAACTTCTTCATTTTAAGAATTCTTTAGGAACAGATTTAAAAATCGAACTTCCTGAAAGTCATATATGGCTTGGAGGTTCAGATTATACTCCTGAAGGGATAGAATTTATTGCAAATATGCCCACAGAAGAGGTATTTACTTTACCGAAAAAGACAGGAGTAAATGGTACTGTAGTGAGTTCAAAGCCTTTAAACTATAATGGAAATTTAATCGAAAATTTCACATTAACATTTAAAGATGGAAAGATTGTCGACTTTAAGGCTGAAAAAGGTTATGAAAGTTTAAAACAGCTTATTGAAACTGATGAAGGTTCACATTATCTTGGTGAAGTGGCTTTAGTTCCTTATGATTCTCCTATTTCAAAATCGAACGTATTGTTTTATAACACTCTTTTTGATGAAAATGCTTCGTGCCATTTAGCAATAGGAAAAGCATATCCAGTATGTATAAAAAACGGTGAAAACATGAGTAAAGAGGAATTAGAAAAATTAGGGGTGAATGATTCTTTAACTCATGTAGATTTTATGATAGGGACAGAAGATCTTGAAATAATAGGGATTACAGCAGAAGGGAAAGAAGTACCTGTATTTAAAAAAGGCAATTTTACATATTAAATCTTTAAGAGCTAAAGGGACAATCCTTTTAGCTCTTATTAATTTCCATAAATTTATTTTATTAAAAATTTTGTTCCAAAGACATAATTGCTAAAATAATGATATAATATTTTCGAAAAAGTGAGGTGGCACAATGAGTAGTAGTAATAATAATAGAGAAAATGGTATTGCAGGAAGCGGTTGTGAAATATTAGTTCCTTTTAGCGAGAGAAAACCTCTCGAAGAAATAGAACGTAGTATTATTAAGAGATATAGAAAACACATATGGTCTAAGTTTGTCAAAGCTATAAGAGAGTTTAATCTAGTAGAAGATGGAGATAAAATTGCTGTTGCAATCTCTGGCGGTAAAGATAGTATGCTTATGGCTAAATTGTTTCAAGAATTGAAACGTCAAGGACAATTTAAAATTGAACTTGAATTTATTGTAATGGATCCGGGATATCATGAAAGCATAAAAGAGCTTCTAATTGATAATTGTCGATATCTAAATATACCTATCCATATTTTTGAGTCAAAAATTTTCGAGATAGTTGATGACATTGCACAAGATTACCCTTGCTATATGTGTGCTAGAATGCGGCGCGGAGCATTATATAATAAGGCTCAAGAACTTGGGTGTAATAAACTAGCTTTAGGGCATCATTTTAACGATGTTATTGAGACCACTATGTTAAACATTTTATATTCAGGATGTTTCAAAACGATGCTTCCTAAGTTAAAATCAACAAATTTTAAAGGGGTAGAATTAATCAGGCCAATGTATTATATTCGAGAAAAACATATTGAAAATTTTATTCAAAATAGTGGAATTTGGCCGTTAAATTGTGCATGTATGGTTGCTGCAAAGAAGACGTCGAGTAAAAGAAATGAAATTAAAGAACTTATAAAAGATTTAAAGAAAAATTTTGAGAATGTAGACAAGTCTATTTTCAAGGCAGCACAAAATGTAAACATGGATGCAATATTAGGATGGCAAAAAGATGGTAAGAAATATTCGTATTTAGATTTTTATGAATAAAAGTAGGTATGAGAGGAGGTTTGAAATTGGATTATAGAGTAGAGAAGGATTTTTTAGGAGAATGCAGGATTGAAAATGATAGATATTATGGAATAAATACAAAAAGAGCACTAGAAAACTTTAAATTAAAATCTAAAACGGTGAATTTAAAATTAATAAGGGAGATTGCTCTTATTAAAAAAGCGGCAGCAATAGTAAATAAAAGATTAAATAGATTACCAGAGGATAAAGCGGATGCTATAATTAAAGCGAGTGAAGAAGTCATTGAGGGTAAATTTGATGATGAGTTTAAATTAAGTGCACTTCAAGGTGGGGCTGGAACGTCTACTAACATGAATGTTAATGAAGTCATTGCAAATAGGGCGATAGAGATTTTAGGAGGCAAAAAGGGAGATTACAGTATTATTCATCCGCTCAATCATGTAAATATGTCTCAATCTACTAATGATGTATATCCTACTGCCCTTAGAATTGCCGCTATTCATATGATTAGAAAATTGAGCAATTCTCTTGCAGATTTACAAGAGGCACTTCAGATTAAAGAAAATGAATTTAGTGAAATAATTAAACTAGGTAGAACTCAACTTATGGATGCACTTCCTATGATGGTAGGGCAGGAATTTGGAGCCTATGCAAAAGCAATCGCCAGAGATAGATGGAGAATTTATAAAGTAGAGGAAAGGCTCAGACAGATAAATTTGGGCGGAACTGCAATTGGAACGGGAATGAATGCTCCATTAAAATTTGTTTTTATGATAACAGATGTTATTCAGGATTTAACAAAACTAGGATTAGCTAGAACTGAATTCCCTATAGATATAACTCAAAATGCCGATGTATTTGTAGAAGTTTCTGGGCTATTAAAGGCATGTAGTGTGAATTTGCTTAAAATTTCAAATGATTTGAGGCTATTAAATTCGGGGCCAAAAGGTGGAATAGGAGAAATAGAGCTTCCTATGATGCAGGCCGGTTCAAGTATTATGCCGGGGAAAGTTAATCCAGTAATACCGGAGATGGTGGCACAGGTAGCTATGAAAGTCATAGCAAATGATTATGCTATTACCATAGCTAGTTCTTCAGGGCAGCTTGAACTGAATGCATTTATTCCGCTTATAGCTGAAAGTCTTTTAGAATCTTTAGAACTATTAAATGATGCTGTTGTCTTATTCAGAGAAAAGTGTATCGAAGGGATAAAAGTAAATGAAAAAAGATGTAAGGAAAATCTTGAAAAGTCTACTGTACTGGTAACGGCTCTTGTTCATCATATAGGTTATGATAAGGCGAGTGAAATAGCCAAGAAAGCACTTGAAAGTGATAAGACAATAAGAGAAGTTTTAAGAGAAGAAAATATTTTGAGTGAAGATGAAATAGATAAGATTCTAAATCCTTATCAGGTAACAAAACCGGGAATACCAGGAAAATAATTTGGAGGGATATAAATGAGTTTAAATGATACACCACGTTCAACTAGAGTTCATATAGCTTTATTTGGTAAGAGAAATTCCGGAAAATCAAGCATTATAAATGCAATTACTAACCAAGAAATAGCAATAGTATCAGATGTTAAAGGGACCACTACAGATCCTGTTTACAAATCTATAGAAATTTTACCTATTGGACCTTGTGTTATTATAGATACTGCTGGATTAGATGATGTTGGTGATTTAGGAGAGCTTAGGATTAAAAAATCAATGGAAGTTTTAAATAAAACGGATGTAGCACTGTTTGTAATCGATGCAACCGTTGGGATAACTGATGAAGATAGAATGACAATTAATAGAATTAAAGAAAAGAAAATACCTTTAATTATAGTGTTAAACAAAGCCGATATTTCAGAAGTATCTAATGAAGATATTATTAACTTAAAAAAGGAATTTAAAGTACCTGTATTAGCAATTTCGGCATTAAAAAAACAGGGAATAAACGAACTTAAAAAGAAAATTATAAGTATTCTGCCAGAAGATGAAGATAAATTTAAAATAGTTGGAGATTTGATAGAACCCGGCGATTTTGTAGTTCTTGTTACTCCAATTGATAAGGCGGCTCCAAAAGGAAGACTAATTCTTCCTCAACAGCAGACTATCAGAGATATTTTAGAAAGTGATGCAATTGCTATTGTTACAAAAGAATATGAATTAAAGGAGACTTTAGAAAATTTATCTAAAAAACCTAAACTTGTAATAACAGATTCACAAGCGTTTTTGAAAGTAGCTGCTGATACTCCAAAGGATATCTTGATGACTTCCTTTTCAATATTATTTGCTAGATTTAAAGGAGATTTAGTTGAATTAGTGAAAGGAGTTAAAGCAATTGAGAAACTTAAAGATGGAGATAAGATTTTAGTTTCAGAAGGATGTACTCACCATAGACAAGCTGATGACATTGGTAGAGTAAAGATTCCTAGATGGATAAGACAAATTACAGGAAAGAAATTAGAATTTGAATTTAGTTCTGGAAGTTCTTTCCCAGACGATGTGCAGAAATATTCTTTAATTGTGCATTGTGGTGGATGTATGTTAAATAGAAGGGGAATGCTCTATAGGATAAATAGTGCAAAGTCTTTAAATATACCGATTGTAAATTATGGAGTAATGATTGCCTATGTTCATGGTATTTTAGATAGAGCATTAGAACCATTTCCTCTTGCTAAAATGGTTTGGGATGAGTAATCAAATTTTATAAAAATTGGAGATGGTTTTATGGAAAGTATACTCCTTATTGAAGACGATACTACTCTCGCTATGGGGATAGAGTATTCTCTTAAAGATGAGGGTATGGAAGTTGAAGTTAAGTATAATATAAAAGATGGATATAGTGCATTTAAAGAAAAAGATTTTGATTTGATACTGCTTGACGTTATTCTTCCCGACGGAACGGGATATGATCTTTGTAAGAAGATAAGAAAAGAAAGTAATATACCTATAATATTTTTGACAGCATGTGATGATGAAGTAAATGTCATTATGGGGCTTGATATAGGTGGAGATGATTATGTTACAAAGCCCTTTAGAGTTAAAGAACTCATATCGAGAATAAGGGCCACTATAAGAAGAAATAAGATGAATAATAATAGAATTCGGCAAGAAGATACTATATCTTTTGGAAGTATAGTAATCAATATAAGAGAAAACAGAGTAATAAAAGATGACAGAGAAATAATTCTTACTCCGATAGAATATAAACTGCTTTTGGCATTAGCTCAAAATCCGAACAGAGTCTTAACTAGAACCCAAATATTAGAAAAAATATGGGATTTGTCGGGACATTTTATAGACGATAATACATTATCAGTTCATATAAGAAGATTGAGAGAAAAAATAGAAGACTTTCCTGCAAATCCAAAGTATATTAAGACGGTTAGAGGAGTTGGCTATAAGTTAAGTTGTAAAGATTAAAAGTTGAAAATAAAGGATAAAGGCGTGGTTAATTTGTCTAGATTTTTAAATAATCCAGAAGTAAAGAGGATTATTATAAAACTTATAGCATTTCAAATTATATTAACTATATTGGTATTTTACATCATAAATATAAGGATAGATAATCTTAAAAATAACATGATAGATAATAATATAGCGGTAATAGGTAAAATACTGTCAATCCATCCTGAATTAGAAGAAGAGATAATAGGTTACTTTACTGGAAGAGTTTCAGATGTCGAAATGAAAAAGGGTATGGATATAGCCAGTAAGTATCATTTTACTAAAGAGCTACCTATAGAGGTGTTTTCTTATTTATATAACTTTGAAAAAAATTTTTATATAATTGCAGGTATCTTTTTATTTTTGAGTTTAGCAGCAATATTGTTCATAGTTCTTATAGAGTATAAAAATATATTTAGGAAAGTGAATATAATATCCCAAAAAGCAGAAGATGTAGTTAATGGAGAAATAGAAGCCTTACCGGAGGATGGTGAGGGCGATTTTTCTATCTTATATCACAATTTTAATAACATGACTAATAGATTGAAACTTACTATAGAGGCACTAGACAGAGAAAAGATATATCTTAAAGATATAATATCTGATATATCGCATCAGTTAAAGACGCCTTTATCATCTCTTATAATATTAAATGATATTATGCTTACAAGAGATATAGACAGGAAAAAGAGAGAAGAATTCTTGTATAAAAGTAGAGAACAGCTTGAGAGGATGCAGTGGCTTATAATAAATTTACTTAAACTGGCTAAAATGGAGGTTGGTGCGGTTAAATTTAATTATTACAATGAAAATATTATAGATACGATAAAAGGAAGCGTATCATTATTGAAACCGACTATAGATAAGAAAAATCAGCAGATAACAATAGATACAAATAAAGATAACATTGTGCTAAAGCATGATAGCGAATGGCTCAAAGAGGCTTTCGTCAATATAATAAAAAATTCTTCAGAACATACTCCAGACAATGGTAGAATATCTATTTCAATAGATGATACTCCTGTCTTTACTAAAGTGATAATAGAAGATACTGGTGAAGGCATAAAAAGAGAAGAACTGCCTAATATATTCAAACGCTTTTATAAGGCAAGCAATGCCAAAAGTGATAGTATCGGTATAGGTCTGTCTTTAGCAAAGACGATAATAGAGAGTCATGGTGGAGAGATATGGGTTGAAAGTAAGGAAGGCGAAGGTACGAGATTCATTATTACTTTTTTAAAAATTTGAGCCTTTAGTTTTTTCTAAATTTGTCCGCATGAGCGTCATTTTCATAAAATATTTTAATTTATTAATAAGATCAGGAATTTACTGTATAGGTAAATTCCTTTCTTTTTGTGTGCCGGGCATGCGTAACAACTAGGTGGTGAAAGTCCACTGTGGGGGTTGACCGTGCCAACCACTAGCTAAAGGCAAGGGTGTCCATCGTGAGGTGGAATCTGAAGGAAGCCGGAGGCAAAATCCTGGTCCGAGGTACACGAACCACATTCGAGGCTGTATAAATCGGGTGAGTTTGCAAAACAAAACAAAGCCCAAAACGGTCCGAAGGTTTATGCAGTAAATGTGGCGGATATATGGGAGGAAAGTGGTTACGCTTACCCCGGGAGGTCTCAAGGGTACGTCATTTAGATGAATTTCAAAATGACAACCTATGCAGTGATG
>NZ_FQXO01000022.1 GCF_900129995.1 Caloranaerobacter azorensis DSM 13643
AATACCTACTATAATCATACAAACACCTCACAATTTAAATTACAGATAGATATGCACTCTAATCTTTACAAGTTACAGCCTTGTTAGACATACGAAGAATTAGCTTTAGCTAATCAACATCCAGCTTATTCGCAAAAACTCGTAAAGTAGAGATATCACTCTTTTTTAGGAGGATTTAAACCTCAAGGGGGAATACGAAAATCTCTATCTGTTTACGAGAACAATTATCTCAAATTGTTTTTTAAAGCACAAGTTTTTTAAGTTTTCATGCTACTAGGCAGGAGGAGTAGATGAAAACTTTTAGATAGGATATTTATTTTGATGTGTTTTACAAACTATATTATACAAGGGGTAATAGAAGGAACGGTAGTTAGAGATGCATACAAAATGGGCTATAAAGCCGTAGAAACTATGTATAAAATAAAGGAAGAAGAATTTATAGATGATACTATTTTTATTGAATTGAAATATATTGATAAGGGGTCATTAGATGAAGAATAACTATGTATCTATTAAGAAAAAATTGATTATTAGTTATGTAGTAATAATTATTGTTCTAACTTGTTTAAGTAGCTACATTTTGTATACTAATTTTATTCTTACTAAAACATATAACAGTTTTATTGAGAGTATATTAATGTTAAACGAAATACAGAGTTATTTGGGAGATAGTAAAAAGAATCTAGATAAATTATTATTAACCAGATCTACAAACTATATCGATTTAATATATTCATCTATTGACGAAGCTAGAGAAACGATAAAGAAATTTCAAAAAACTAATATTACAGAAGATAATTATATGATTACTAAGGATTTATTGAATTTGCTGAATAGTTATGAAAAATATAGTGAGGAAACTTTTAGGATAGCGTTATCTTCTGCTGATGAAAGATATATCGAAAATTATAATAAGTCAAATAAAGTATATAGTTATATATTTAAAGCTTTAGAAGAAATTAATTACAATATATCGAGAAGTGGATTTGAAAATTATAGCATTATGATTCAGCACAATAGTAAGTTATTTAATATATTAATATTTATGTTGGGAATAGTTTTATTTGGGAGTTTGGCATTTGCTTATATATTTTCTATTAATATGGTTAGAAGTATAAATAAATTAACTGAAGCGGCAAAAAAGGTTTCAAAAGGAAATTTTGATATAGGTATTATTGAAATAGATAGTAATGATGAGTTGAGTATCTTGGCAAAAGCTTTTAATAAAATGATTGATAATATTAGATTTCTTTTGGATGAAATCAAGAAAAAAGCAGAATTGGAAAAGGAGGCACAATTTTTAGCACTTCAGTCGCAGATTAATCCTCATTTTCTATTTAATACATTAAATGTTATTGCGAAGATGTCCTTATTAGAGGGCGGAGAAAAGACATGTGATTTAATTGAGTCATTATCTGATATGCTAAGGTATAACTTAAGGAAAATTGATAGTAGCGTTATGATATATGAAGAATTAAAGAATATTGAAGAATACGTAAAGATACAGAGGACTAGATTTTTAGATAGGATAGATTTTTATAAAGATGTTGATGAAAATGTGCTTAAATATTATATTCCTGCTTTAACAATACAGCCTTTAGTAGAAAATGCTTTTATTCACGGATTAGAAGGCAAAGAAGATAAGGGAATAATTGAGCTGTTGATAAAAGATGAAGATGAATTTATTAGGATAGAAGTAAGAGATAATGGTAAGGGTTTTGATTTTGATAAAAATACTGAAGAGACTAAGGGGCATACGACTGGAATTGGTTTGAAAAACGTTAAGGAGAGATTGAATATATTTTTTAAGGGTAAAAGTCAAATGTATATAAAAAACAGAGATGAAGGGCATGGAGCAGTTGTAGGAATATTAATACCAAAGGTGGGAAAACAAAATGTATAGATTGTTAATAGCAGATGATGAGCCTATAGAAAGAGAAGGGTTAAAACTTATTATAAATAAGAATTTGCCGGATATTCGAGTTATAGGGGAAGCTAAAAATGGTAGGGAAGCGATAGAGTTAGTTGATGAGTTAAGTCCTGACATTTTACTTTTAGATATAAAGATGCCGGGGATAAACGGTATAGAGGCAGCTAAAGAGATAAGAAGAAAATATAAAAATTTAAAAATAATTATATTATCGGCGTATGACTATTTTGCCTATGCTAAGGAGAGTTTTAGTTTGGGCGTTTATGATTATCTTCTAAAACCGGTGAGAAGGGCAAAATTGATTGAAACTTTAGAAAAGGTTATCAGTGAAATTGAAAAGGAAAGAATTGAAAGGCAGGAAAAATTAAAATTAAGAGAAGAATTATCTGATATAAAAAATATGTTTGAAGAAAAATTTGTAACAATTATTTTAGAAGATGGATTAAAAGGAGAAAATAATATAAAGAACAGAATTGATATACTGGATATGACGTTTGACTTGTATTATGTGTTAGCGATTAGCATAGAATCTAAAAATAATGATATGCTATCGAATATTTATGATGAGGTTTTTAGATATTTTAAGCATAGAGAGAAATCTATAATATCGAAATATAATGATAATATATATGTGTTGGTAGAGGTAGATAATATAAATGAGATTGAAGTAAAAAGATTATCTTATGAAAGGGCAAATAAGATATATAACAGGCTTATTGGAAAATATGATATAGATATTAGGATTGGTGTAAAGATAGGCAGAGGGATAGATAATCTGAAAAGAGTAATCATAGAAGCGAATAAACTTATTATTAGTGTAAAGAATAAAAACATTATAAGTGATTTTTATGATAAAAATGAAGAAGATTTAATTGAAATAAAAGAAGAGTATCAAAAAATATTAAGTATAATAAAAGGGATAGTTAATGGAGATAGAGAATCTTTAATAGAATTATATAATTTATTAGAGATGTTGTGCATTTCAGAGAATTATAAGATAATAAAATTATATGAAATTATAAGTATTTTAAGATTTCTAATATTTAAGAAAAGAGGAAAGATGTATTTTAATGATTTATTGTCAGGAAGTAAAAATTTGGAATTAGATTTATGTTATGTAAAAAAGATTGTAATTGATGAATTAAATAAGTATTTCGTCGAGATTAATAATCAAACACATGAAATCATAGAAAGGGCAAAGGAGTATATTTATAAGAACTATAATAAAGATATAAAATTAGAAGATGTGGCTGAAAAAGTATCAGTTAGTCCTTATTATTTTAGTAAGCTTTTTAAAAAAGAAATGGGTAAGAATTTTATTGATTTTTTAACTGAATTGAGAATAGAAGAAGCTAAGAAAAAATTAGATGAAGGCATGTCTATTAAAGCAGTATCAAGATGTATAGGATATAGTGACCCTAATTATTTTAGTAGAGTTTTCAAAAAAATAACAGGAATGAGTCCGAATAGTTATAAGAAAATTCTTAAAAAATAAAATAAATTTCTTAATAGATATTGACAAAACATATTTATTTTGATAACATCAAAACATGTTTAAAAAGACATACTAATTGGTAGGCAAAGGCGTCTACGAATAGGAGGTTATTAACCTCTTATTTGTTGACGCCTTTTATATTTATAAAATATGAAGAAATAGTGAAGGAGTGGATTAGATGAGAAAGAGATATAGTAAAGAAGATGTATTAAAAATTTCAAAAGACTTAGGAGTTGAATTTATACATTTGCAATTTACAGATATTTTTGGAGTAATGAAAAATGTAGCTATAACTATAGAGCAGTTGGAAAAGGCTTTAAATAATGAGATTATGTTTGATGGTTCTTCTATTGATGGATTTGTAAGAATCGAAGAATCAGATATGTATTTAAGACCAGATCCTTCGACTTTTGTAATTTTCCCATGGGCTACTCAAGTAAGAGAAGCAAGGTTAATTTGCGATATTTATGATAAAAATGGAAATCCTTTTGAAGGATGTCCAAGGAATGCATTAAAAAGAGTATTAAAAGAAGCTGAAGAAATGGGATATAAATTTAATGTAGGACCAGAATGTGAGTTTTTCCTTTTTTATACCGATGAAAAGGGTAATCCTTCATTAGTTACACATGATAATGCGGGCTATTTTGATTTAGCACCTGTAGATTTGGGTGAAAGTGCAAGACGAGATATGGTCTTGACATTAAAAGATATGGGATTTGAAATAGAAGCTTCACATCATGAAGTTGCGCCAGGGCAGCATGAAATTGATTTTAAATATGATGATGCTCTGATGACAGCAGATAATATCATGACTTTTAAAATGGTGGTTAGAATTATAGCACAAAGACATGGACTTCACGCGACATTTATGCCTAAACCTATAGCTGGAATAAATGGTTCAGGTATGCATACAAACATGTCTCTAGCGACATTAGATGGTAAAAATGTATTTTATGATGAAAATGATGAGTTAGGACTGTCAAAAGTTGCATATAATTTCCTTGGAGGATTAATTAAACATAGTAGGGCTTTTACGGCGATTACAAATCCAACAGTTAATTCATATAAGAGATTAGTACCGGGTTATGAGGCTCCAGTATATGTAGCATGGTCAGCTAGCAATAGGAGCCCATTAATTAGAGTACCAGCTAAAAGGGGTAATTCTACTAGATTAGAATTAAGAAGTCCTGATCCTTCAGCAAATCCTTATTTAGCTTTGGCTACTATTTTAAAGGCTGGGTTAGATGGAATAAAGAAAGAGATTGAGCCGCCTACTCCAGTTAATGGAAATATATACAATATGAGCGGAAAAGAGAGAAAAGAGCAGGGAATATTGAGTTTACCTTCTAATATATATGAAGCTGTAAAAGAATTATCTAATGATGAAATAATTAAAGAGGCTTTAGGAAAGCATATATATGATAGATTTGTTGATGCAATAGAATTAGAATGGAAAGAATATATAACTCGTGTTACTCAATGGGAAATCGATAAGTATTTAACAAAATTCTAAATTAAAGGAGCGTAATTGCGCTCCTATTTTTAATAATAATAAATTAGTGATATAATAACATATAAAGATTTTGATGAGGTGAAAATATGATAAGGCAAGGTATCATTGTCGTCGTTAGTAGCAATGATAAAATTAGAAATATAATAAGTGGACTACTTAAAAAAAGAGGATATTCTATTTATGAAGCTAGCGATGGTGCGAGTGCAATAAGATTAGCTAGAAGTCTAAAGCCTCATCTTGTTTTAATGGATTTTAATTTAGTTGGAGCAGGAGCTTATAATACAGCTAGAATAATAGAAGATGACAATTTATCATCGGTTATTTTTATTACATCAAATCCAAATAAAAATTTTATAGAACTGCTTAAAAATATGACTATTTATGCCTATATCACTATACCTATAAATCCATCTCAATTGTACCAGATAGTTGAGTTTTCACTCATTAATTCTAGTAAAATTAAAGAACTTAAAATAAAAGTAGATAAGCTAGAGAATAAGTTAAGAGCGAGAAAGAAGATAGAAAAAGCCAAAGGAATTATTATGAGGATGTATAATATTAGTGAAGATGAAGCATATACATATATGAGAAAAAAGAGTATGGATAGATGTATTACTATGGAACAATTAGCAGAAGAAATATTGAAAGATAAAAATTAAGGCAGTCTAAACTATTGACAGACTTATTCTCTTAAGTATTTTATGAAAATGAAAGCGAATGCTTGAAAGAATTTAGTTAAAAAACTAGGCAAAAATTTTGTAGAAAATCCGTGGGTTTGACAGGAGGTCAAACCAGCATCCTGCAAGACAGGAGGTCTTGATTAGGTGCGTTAGGATTTTCTAAAAATTTGAGCCTTAAGTTTTTTCTAAATTCGTCTGCATGAGCGTCATTTTCATAAAATATTTTATTTTGTCAACAAATTCAAAAATTAAGGCAGTCTAACAGACTGCCTTAATTTTAAGCAACATTAGGTAATTCAAATATAACCGAACTTACATTTTTACTAACATCAGTAATTCTTCCCTCAACTTTTGGTGAAATCACTTTATTATTTCTTATATTTTCAATTAAAGCATCTCTTAATAATATGAAAGTATTAGTCCATTTAATTTCTTTTAATGTAACAAAACCATCTTGTCCTCCAGATAGGAAGTCATTTGTTGCGACTGTATAAGTTTTATCCATTTCAATAGGAGTACCATCTTCTAGGTAGATATCAATTACTCTTTCGCCTTCTGGTTTAGTTGAATCGTAAGTGAATTTTATACCTGATATTTGTAACATTCCCTTATAAAGAGTAACACTTTGCTCTAATATAGCCTTTATTTGAGCACCAGTCATTTCACCAGTAACGATTGTATTATCAAATGGCATAGCTTCAAAAATATTACCTATAGTTACATCTCCAGCAGTAAGATCGGCTCTAATACCGCCTGCATTTGTAAATGCTATTTGCACATTAGCTTTTTTCCTCATTACATCAGTTATCCAGTTACCCATAGCTGATTCATTATTATAATCTCTTAAAATATCAGTTTCAGCTTTACCTATTACCTTTCCAAATATAGGTTTTAATTCTTCATTATATTTATCTACCATAGCTTGAACTTTAGCATCTGGTTCAATATTAAGATTACCTTTTCTTACTTCTATTAATTCTATGTTATTGCCAACAACTTTTTTTGCTTTAGTATCATAGTATAAAGTTATATGTCCAATCATTCTACCATGTTTATAGGCTTGAATAACGGGAATACCATTTATTATACCGGCAACTTGCTGATGGCTGTGTCCGCCAATAGCTGCATCGGCTCCAGTTATACCTTTTGCTAAATCGGCTAATTCACCAGTTATCTCTTTTGTTTCTTTATCCTGTGATGCTGGTAAGTGACTTAAAATTATTATTATGTCAGCACCTTGCTTTTTAACTTCAGGTATCAATTTATTGCAGATTTCAACAGGATCTTTAAATTCATATAAGCCAACATAATCAGCATGAGCTGTGATTGCAGTTTCAGGAGTTGCTAAACCTATAATACCTATTTTTACACCATTTTTTTCAATAATAGTATATGGTTTAGCCCAGTTAACAGGTTTTCCATTTTCGTAAATGTTTGCAACTATAAATTCAAAATTTGCATTTTTTAATGTATCTAATATTGTTTCAATACCCCAGTCGAATTCATGATTACCTACTGTCATTGCATCAAAGCCTATCATGTTCATCATTTCAACTACAGGTTTACCTCTTAATAGATTAGACATTGGAGTTCCTTGGAATGCATCACCTGCATTTAATATGATTGTTCCTTCAGGATTCATGTTTTTATAATACTGCATATAGGCTGCAAATTTAGCTGCCCCTGCCTCATATCCACCTTCTAATTTTCCATGAAAATCGTTGGAAGTTAAAATATCAATTCTTTTAATAGTTGATGGAATAAGAATTTTTTGTCCAGGGAAAATAAGATGAGGATTTTTTAATTTATTGTATTTAGCAATTTCTTTCCAGTCAAATCCATAGCTTTCCGCTATTTTCCAAAGAACATCTCCAGATTTAACTGTATAAGTTTTTGGATTTGTATCAAATCCTTCGGCGTTGATTAAATTTAAAGGTAATATTAGAGTTACTAGAAGAATAAGTACTAGAATTAAATTAAGTTTTTTAAGTCTTTTCATGAGAACCCTCCTTTTAAGTTTAGTTATTTTAGTTACTTTTAAGTAAATTCTGCAGAAACAGCTAAAATCCTTTAATAAATTATATTAATTTTTGAGTTTAATATTATTAATTATCTAGTAGCAGCAACCTATTTAACAAAGTAGGTAAAATATTGTATAATCAATCTGGGAGGAGTTTATATGTTCGAAAAAGATATTGATATAGATTATGGGGTAATTATTAAAAATAAAGTACCTATATTGACAATGGATAGTAATTGGAAGACAATATTCGGTAATTCTAATAATAAGGATATCAATAATTATAAGAATATTTTAAATGATTTAATTAAAGAGCAGAGAGAGCTAAGTAGGAAATTGGTACAGTTAAAAACTAAGAAAAAAAGGCTTATGGCGATGATTTTGAATTTATCTAATGAAATCAATAATAGAAATAATAGTAAGGCAGTAGAAAAATTAGATGAATGTCAAAGAGAGATACATTCAATAAATGAAGAAATAGAAACTTATACTTTTAAATTAGAAATGCTGCCAAAAGAGATTAGGGCAGCGAATTTAAGTTTATTAAAGGCTACTATAAAAGTTGCATATAAAGATATAAAATCTAACCAAGAAGAATTAGATTCGATATGTAGTCAAATAGAGGAATTAAGGGGAAAATTAAAAAATTTAATTGAAGCTAAACACGAAAAGGAAGAAATTGTAAATAAAACTTATAGTTTTTTACATGGAATTTTAGGCAGTAAAGAGATGGAAAGATTAGATAATGAACTGCTGTAAGAGATAGAAAAAATATTTTGTTAAGAAAGGGAGTTTATAATTTATGAAAACTATTATGTTATTTCTTATATTAATTAGTGGATTAGAGATATTTTTTAGCATTTTTACGTATTTAATAAATTTCATTATTTCTTTATTTAAAAAGGATTACAATATGAGTCAAAAGGTAAAAGATGCTATTAAATTAGTGTCAGTTGCGGTTTTTATGGTATCTGTATTCTATTTTTTATTAGAATTTGTAAAAGTTATGGCAAAACTGTTTAATATACCATTGGATAAGAGCATATTGGACATTTTTAAATAGATTTAAAGCGGCTTATGCCGCTTATTTCAATAGTAAAATTTTAAGGGGAGATGGAATAATGATTAAAGGTAGTGGAATAGATATAATAGAGATAGATAGAATAAAAAAAGCTGTGGAAAATGAAAAATTTATTAAGAGAATATTTTGCGAAGAAGAAATAGAGTACTTTTTAAAAAGGAATATGAATATAAGGACGATAGCAGGAATGTTTGCTGGGAAGGAAGCGGTTAGTAAGGCGTTAGGTCAAGGAATTAGAAATTATAAATGGACTGACATTAAGATATTGCATGACAATTTAGGTAGACCATTTGTTGTTTTGTCAGGCAATGCTGAAAATGTATCAAGAGAGTTGGGAATAGAGAATATTCAACTCTCGATAAGCCATTGCGATACATATGCGGCGGCTTTTGCTGTTGCAGAAGGTAAGAGAGAGTATATAGAAACAGTAAAAACAGAAGAAGGGATTAAAAATGGGATAACAATTAATAAAAACATAGTATCTAATATCATTCCAAAAAGAAAGATTGATTCACATAAAGGTACATATGGTAGAGTAGGGATAATAGCAGGAAGTTTAGGTATGACTGGGGCAGCATATTTAACTTCTACTTCATGTTTAAGGAGTGGAAGTGGATTGGTGTATTTGTTTACTCCAAAATCTCTAAACAAAATATTAGAAATTAAAACTACAGAAGTAATAACTATTCCAGTTGAAGATAATAACAAAGGACATTTTTGTATAGAAGAATTAGAATATATTCTAAAAAATATTGAAAAAATGGATGTATTAGCTGTAGGTCCAGGATTAGGAGTTGATTCAGAAAGAACCGAATTAGTTAAGCAAATACTATTGAATTATAAAAAAGCTGTTGTTTTAGATGCTGATGGAATTAATTGCCTTGTTAATAATACAGAAGTGTTTAAACAGAGAAAAGCTAGAATGGTTATAACGCCTCATCCAGGCGAACTTGCTAGATTACTTGGTATTAGTATTGAAGAAATAGAGTCTGACAGAGTAAGGTATGCTCGATTTACTTCAAAGAAATTTGGAGTTATTACAGTTTTGAAAGGAGCTAATACAGTAGTTAGCAGTGAAGAAGGTAAGATTTATATCAATACTACTGGCAATCCGGGTATGGCTACAGCGGGAAGTGGAGATGTTTTAACGGGGATAATTACAAGTTTTATAGGTCAAGGAATTGAATGTTTAGATGCAGCTGTTGCAGGTGTTTATATACATGGTTTGTCTGGTGATTTGGCAAAATATGATAAAGGCGAATACGGTTTAATTGCTACAGATATTTTAGAACATATTCCTTATTCTATAAAATCTTTAAATTAAAAATTTGCTTGGAGTTGGTAGAATGAAACGTATAGCCTTATTGTTACTACTAAGTATTTTATTTTTAAATGCATGCGGTAAAATAACTGATGAGCAAATTTTTTATAAAATACAAAAGAAATATAATAAAATGGAAAGTTACAGCTGTTTTGCTAAAATAATAATCAATGGAGGTAAAGAACCAAAAGAATATAAGGTAAAACAGATTTTTAAGAGACCAAATAAATATATAATACAGATTATAGAACCTGAAGAAAGTAAAGGAATAACTACAGTATATAATGGAGAACAGGCTTGGATTTATCATCCGCAAATAGACCAATCTATATTGATAAGAGATTACAAAGATTCCCCAGATGAAAATATGTTTGTAGGCTACTTTTTAAGGAATCTTATTACAACAGAAATGGTTAAACTTGAATCGGAGAGGATAGAGGATAATGATTATTTAATAATTACAACTATGATTCCAGGTAATAATAAATATAGAATGTATCAGAAATTATGGGTAGATAAAAAAACTTACTTACCATATAAATTATATATATTAGATAAAGATGAGAAAATTGCTGTCGAAATTTATTATTCAAAATTTTTATATAATATTGATATAAAAGATGAAAAATTTGAAGTTTATGCTTTGAAAAATTGACAAAAGTGATAAAATTTAATTAGAGGGGTTTGATAAGAATTTTCTATAAATTTTTAAAATTCGATAAAATGCGAGAGAAGATTTAGTTAAAAACAGACAAGGGGGACAAAGAATGTCGTCTTTAACTGATATAAGACCAGTGTGGGCTGAAATTAACTTGGACCATTTAGCACATAATATAAAGGAAGTAAAAAGGGTAGTTAAAGATGGTACTTTAATAACTGCAGTAGTTAAAGCAAATGCTTATGGACATGGAGCCATTAAAGCAGCAGAAACTTTTATTAATAATGATGCCGATAGACTGGCTGTAGCTACATTATCAGAAGCTATTGAACTGAGAAAGGCTGGATTTAAAGTACCTATACTCATATTAGGTTATACTCCTGAATGTCAATTTGAAAAAGTTATTAAATATGATATAATTCAGACAATTTATACCTATGAACATGGAGTAGCATTTTCAAAAGTTGCTGAAAGATTAGGCAAAATTGGTATAATGCATATAAAAATAGATACAGGAATGAATAGACTGGGGTTTGAAGTTAATAAGCATACTGTAGAACAAATATGTAGGATTTGTCAACTTCCTTATATTGAAGTAGAAGGGATTTTTACACATTTTGCAGTTGCTGATGAAAAAGATAAAACTTTTACAAGAAGGCAATTTAATGAGTTTAAAGGATTAATCGAAGAATTAGAAAAAAGGGGCATTAAAATACCTATTAAGCATGTGTCGAATAGTGCGGCAATAATAGATTTACCAGAATATAATCTTGATATGGTTAGAGCAGGAATTATGTTATATGGTCTTTACCCATCAGATTATGTTAATAAATCAAATGTTGATTTAAAACCTGTTATGACTTTAAAAACAAAAATATCACATTTAAAAACAGTACCTAAGGGAATGGGAATTAGTTATGGGCTTACATATGTTACAGCAAAAGAGTCTAAAATAGGGACATTACCAATAGGATATGCTGATGGTTTTACTAGAATTCTTACAGGGAAAGCAGAAGTTGTGGTGAAAGATAAAAGAGTTAAGGTTGTTGGTAGAATATGTATGGACCAGTGTATGGTAGATTTAACTGAAGTAGAAGACGTAAATATAGGAGATGAAGTAGTGCTATTTGGTGATGGTATAAATTCTCTACATATAGATGAAATAGCTAAAAAACTTGGCACAATAAATTATGAAATTGTATGCATGGTAAGCAGAAGAGTTCCTAGAGTTTATGTAAAAAATGGTGAAATAGTAGAAGTGGTTGATTATTTACTAGACAGATGAACAAAATGTTAACAAAATATTGTTAACTTATCATAACAGTTTATTGACACTTTTATAAATAATAATATATAATCAAGTATATATTACTTTATATAAGAATATATTAAAATATAGAGACTTTCAAATGACATATAAATATGAGGTCCCTAGGTATGGAGGTGCTCAAATGGCCGAAACAAAAAGGATTATGATAAGTTTACCTGACAGCTTATTAGAAGAGATTGATTGTATTATTTCAATTGAGAAAAAAAATAGAAGTGAGTTTATAAGGGAGGCCATGAGACTTTATATTAGAGAAAGAAAAAAAATGGAGATAAGAGAAAAACTTAAATCTGGGTATATGGAAATGAGTCATATTAACTTAAATTTAGCTGAAGTCGGTTTTGAAGAAGATGTTAGAGAATTGTTTAATTACGAGGCTAAATTGACGGGAAGTGAATAGAATGATTGTAAAGAGAGGAGATATATATTATGCTGATCTTAGCCCTGTTATAGGTTCAGAACAGGGAGGTGTAAGACCTGTTTTGGTTATTCAAAATGATATAGGTAATAAATACAGTCCTACTGTTATAGTAGCAGCAATAACTTCTCAAATTAATAAAGCAAAATTGCCGACTCATATAGAAATTAGTGCTACAGATTATGGACTTCCCAAAGATTCAGTAGTTCTATTAGAACAAATTAGAACAATTGATAAAAAAAGGCTTAGAGAAAAGATTGGTTTTTTTGATGATGATATGATGGAAAAAGTTAATGAATGCTTGAAAATTAGCCTGGGGCTGATTGATTTTTAGAATGGTAATAAGCGGCTTTTAGTCGCTTTTTTAATTGTCGACAATATTTCCTGGGAAATTGAAAAATAAAATATATTATGACAGGATTTTTAAAAGAACGGTCGAATGTATAAATAGAGGAGGTGTTTTTGTGCTTCAAAAAATAAAGAAAAGAAAAACTTTAGTGTATGCAATAACTGTTGGTACAGCTTTTTTTGTATTTATTGGAATAGGGAAAGCTGCATTAAATGAACCGGGGACATTAGAAGATCCGTTAGTTACACAGAGCTATGTTGAAAAGCGTATTGAACAAGTAAAATATTACATAGACCAGAAAATTCAAGAGGTTTATGGAAATGTGAATTTAAATACTACTAATATACAGGATTTAATTAAAGAGAATCAAGAATTAAAGAAAAGATTATTAGAATTAGAAGAAAATAAATCAAAAGAAAATATAAATACAGCAATCCCTAAATTAGAAGTTGTTGAATTAAAAAATGGGCAAAAACTTATATGTAAAGCTGGAACAGAAATTATTTTAAGAGGTGGGAAGGCTAAAGCTATAGCTGGAGAATTAGGGGGATTATCTGATGTTACTGGAGCAGTAGACATAAAAATGGATCAGAATATTCCGCCGAATCATCTTTTGATAGTTCCAAGAGATGATGGAAGAGGGGTGTATGTAGAAAAGTATGCTATATTTATGGTTAGAGGAGAATATGAAATAAAGTAGTTTGTCTTTGTTGATTGTTAGAGCTGTGGAGTAAGCAGCTCTTTTAATATGAGAAGTTATAGATTAAGTTTGTAATAGAAAGTGTTATGCTATTGTGTTATAATAATATAGATATTTAAGATATTACCTGAAAGGAGGAAGCTCTCACTGAGAGCTACTATATATGAAAGTACTTCATTTAATAAGTGGCGGCGATACTGGTGGGGCCAAAACGCATGTGCTGTCTTTAGTTAAGGAGTTAGGTAGAAGGATAGATGTGAAACTGATTTGCTTTTTAGAAGACGAGTTCTATTATGAAGGTAAATCTTTAGGAATAGATATAGAAGTATTTAAACAAAAAAAGAGATATGATTTGTCTGTTATTAAGAGATTAAAAGACGTTATTGTAGATAATAATTATGATATTATACATTGTCATGGAGCTAGAGCGAATTTCGTTGGTATGATGTTAAAGAGGATGGTTAAGAAACCTTTCATTACAACTATACACAGCGATTATAAATTAGACTTTAAGGATAATCTATATAAATGCATAGTGTATACGACTATAAATTCTTTAGCATTAAGATTTTTCGACTATTATATAGCTATTTCTACAAATTTTAAAAATATGCTTGTAGATAGAGGGTTTAATGAAAATAAAATTTTTACAGTATATAATGGGATAGATTTTAATAGTGAAATTAAAATTACGCCCAAGGAGTTATTTTTAAAGAGCTTTGGGATAGACCCAAAAGATAAGATAATAGTAGGAATAATGGGCAGGCTCGAAATGGTAAAAGATCATGAGACTTTTGTCAAGGCTGCTATAAATGTGTTAAAGAATAGAGATGATGTAATTTTTTTAATTGCTGGTTCAGGAGCAGAAGAAAAAAGACTTTTCCAATTGGTTAAAGAGCATGGTTTGCAAGAGAGTATTTATTTTTTAGGCTTTGTAAAAGAACCTTATTCATTTTTTAATGCTATTGATATTAATGTTCTAACTTCAAAAAGTGAGAGTTTTCCATATGTTGTACTTGAGGGCGCTAGGATGAAGAAGCCGATTTTATGTACTAATGTGGGCGGACTAGGTGATTTAGTAGTAGATGGCGTTAACGGTCATTTGTTTGAAGTAGGGGATATTTTATCTTTAAGTAATTATATAAATTTTCTTTTAGATAATAGAAGTAAAATAAGGCAGTTAGGAGAAAATCTCTATAAAGATGTTATTGAGAAATTTTCATTAGAAAAAATGACTAATGAGCATGTGAAAATATATGAGAAAATTCTAGATAGGAGGGTATAAGATGAAAATTATTGATAATAAAGGTAGGATTTTTGGATTAATAAATATAATTGATTTAACAGTTTTACTAATATTTGTACTTTTAATAGTAGGTGGAGGGTATAAACTTTCTAAATCTAAACCTAATGTTGTAGCAGAGGGGCAAAAAGTTTTAGTTAAACTTGAAATAAGCAATGTAAGGAAACCGACAGTAGACGGAATCGAGGAAGGTGCAATATTATATCATTATGATAGAGGACAAGTTTTTGGTAAAATAGTTGAGAAAAAAGTTAAGAATTTTAAAGAGGCTGTAACTACAAGTGATGGTAAGATAGTTATGGCTGATGTACCGGGTAAATATGTTATTGATTTAACTGTTGAAGCTGATGCTGTTATAACAGATCAAGTTATTATTGTTGGTGGAGAACATACGAGAATAGGAACGCAATTTAGATTAAAAAATAAAAATGTTGCTGTTTTTGCTACTGTATTAGGAATTGAAACTAAAGCAGATTAGTAGGGGATGATATTGTGTATGCTAGCTACACATTTACCGTTTTATCTAAAATTTATGAAAAGGCTAATATATTTTATGAGTATAGTTTGTTAAAGAGAGTTTTTATAAAAATAAAAAGTTTTTTTAAGTGGCTATCGGCAGGTTCACTATTAGTAGCTTTTTTAACACATGAGAGTACAATACTAGAAAGTAGTTTTTTGTTTAAAATATATTGCTTAATAGTTGATACAATTAATAAATTGTTTAAAAGTCTCAATATTTTCTTTATTAAAAATATAAAAGAAAGCTATAGTTATAAATTGATTATAAAGAGAATTAATAAGTATTTTGCAAATTCAAGAACAGACTTTGAAAATATAATTAAAAATAGTTATCTTTTTAAATTTATCATTTATATGTTTACATTAGATGAAGATGATGGAGGGGAAAAATGGTGGTAAAAGTATTGGCGGGGCTTATTGCCATATTGCTGTCGATAATTGATATAAAGATTGGAATAGGCCTAGCCATTTTTATATTACCTTTTGTGCCTAAAGCCTATTCACTTATATATTTAATATCTTTATTTATGGTTTTTATATTCAGACAAATATTTATAGTTAGATGGGATTTAAAAAAGAGCGTATTTGGTGCATTTATTTTCATTTTAGCATCTGTGATGTTAATATCTACTTTAACTTCTTATAACCCACAAGGAAGTTTTAGAGATTTAGTTATACATTTTAGTTCATTAGGATTACTTATTGTTATGGTTAATAATATTGAAAATAAAAAACAGTTAAATTCTATTTTGACATTATTTGTATTTACTGCTGTTTTAGTAGCTATATATGGTCTATATCAATATAAAGTTGGTATAAAATTAGATAGAGCGTGGGTTGATGTTTCTATCAATCCAGATATAAATACGAGAGTTTTTTCAGTTTTTGGTAATCCTAATATATTGGCAGAATATTTAATAATGTCAATTCCTATTTCAATAGCTTTGTTTTGGTTCACGAAAAAGCTTTTTAAGAAATTAATATTTTTAGTAAGTAGTTTGATTTTAATTGGAACGTTGATATTGACATTTTCTAGAGGTGGATGGTTAGGATTTGCTTTTGGTGTATTAATATTTGTTATATTAATAGAAAAGAGATTATTGTTATCATTAATACCTGCTGGAGTTTTGGCGATTTTTATAATGCCGTCTACTGTAATTCATAGGATTGCGACTATTGGAAATTTAAGTGATTCATCAAATGCTTATAGAATAAAAGTGTGGACAATAACATTAGATATTATTAGAGATAATCTAATTACTGGAGTTGGTTTTGGTTATATTCCTTTTAGAGAGACTTTTTTAAAGTATATAAGGACTATGAATGTATATCATGCTCATAATATGTATCTTGAAACATTAGCTGAAATGGGAATAGGTGGATTTATATTATTCATATTATTTATTTTTATTATCTATAAATATGCTATAATAACTTTAATAAAAAATAATGATAGGTATTTAAAGACTATGATTGCAGGTGTATTGGCAGGTTTATCATCTGTTTTATTTCATGGTCTATTTGAAAATATATTGTATTTACCGAGAATAATAATAACGTTTTGGATGTTAATATCGTTTATATTAGTGGCTGTTAGATTGTCTAAAGAAGAAAGCAAAGAGATGAGGCTTAATAATATAGAGATAATATAGATAAGGGAGTATATCTATGAAAAAGAGAAGAAGGGTTTTGATTTCTGGATACTATGGGTTTAATAACAGTGGGGATGATGCAATTTTAAAAGCTATTGTTAAAGACTTTAAACGCAGCAGTAAAGATATTGACATTGTGGTATTATCAAATAATCCATCGAGTACACAAAAAACTTATGATGTAAAAGCTATAAATAGATTCAATATAATTGATATACTTTTAGAGATGCGTAATATTAATATGCTAGTTAGTGGTGGTGGCAGTTTATTACAAGATGTTACGAGTACTAGATCTATAATTTACTATTTATTTATAATTTTCTTAGCAAAATTATTCGGAAAACCTGTAATGATTTATGCTAATGGTATTGGTCCAATAAATAAAAGGTTGAACAGATTTTTGACTAAGATTATACTAAATAAGGTAGATATGATAACTTTAAGGGATTCTAATTCAAAAGAGACATTAAAAAATATAGGTGTAAATATTGACAATATATTTGTAACGGCCGATCCAGTTTTTACTCTGGAAGCATCAAATGAAAAAAGAGTAAAAGAGATATTTATAAAAGAGGGAATACCTCAATGTAAACCTCTGATAGGATTAGCAGTTAGGGAGTGGAAAAATTCAGAGAAATTAAAGGAAACATTAGCTAAAACATTAGATTTTTTAAGCAATAATTATGGAATGAAATTTTTACTCATTCCAATGCATTACCCTGAAGACTTAAAAATAAGTCAAGAGATTAAGGAAAACACTAATGCAGATTGTTATATATTAAAGAATAGTTATAATGTTGAGGATATAATGGGTATAATCAAATATTTAGATATGATTATAGCTATGAGATTACATTCGCTTATATATGCTGCTACGCAAGCAGTTCCAATGGTTGGTTTAATATATGATCCTAAAGTTGAAGGTTTTTTAGATATGCTTAATGTTGATGCTAGATGTTATGTAGATTCAATTGAGATGGTTGATTTATGTACACAAATTGAAAAGGTATGGAGAAAAAAAAGCGAATATAATAAATTGCTCATGCAGGCGAAGAATATACTTGAAAGAAAGGCAAAAGATAATATATCTATGGCTTTAGAATTATTAAAAAAGTAGGTGAAATAGTGAAGGACACTATTAAAATAATGGGTATAAGGATAAATAAAGTAACTTTAGATTCTGCAGTAGATAAAGTGCATGAATTTGTAAATAATGGTAAGACTAATGTTATATATACTCCAAATACAGAGATTGTAATGGCAGCAAGAAAAGATGATGAATTAAGAAATTTGTTAAATGAGGGAGACTTAAATTTACCCGATGGAATAGGATTAGTTTATGCATCGAAGATAAAGAAAAAACCTCTTAAAGAAAGAGTAACTGGATATGACATTTCAATAAAGATAATTGAAATAGCTAATAAAGAAGGATTAAGTTTATTTTTACTTGGTGGCAGACAAGGGGTTGCGCTTAAGGCTTGTGAAAATATAAAAGAAAAATATAGTAACGTTAAAATAGCAGGTTTTCATCATGGATATTTTAAGGGAACGCATACTGGGTATGAAGGGCATAGAGAAGAAATGGAAGTTATTAAAAAAATTAATGATGCTAAACCTGATATTCTTTTTGTTGGATTTGGAGCACCGAGGCAGGAAAAATGGATTCATGCAAATAAAGATAAATTGAATTGTAAGGTTATAATAGGAAATGGAGGTACTCTTGACGTATTGGCAGGCAATGTCAAAAGAGCTCCTGAAATTTTTCAAAGATTAGGATTAGAATGGCTATATAGATTATTAAAAGAACCGTGGAGATTTAAAAGACAGATGGTACTTCCTTTGTTTGCAATATTAGTGCTTTTTTCTAAAGATGATGTTGTGGAGTAGATAAAAAGCAGAAAGGAGGTTGTTTATGGAAAATATCAAGAAGAATTGGTATAGATATGTTGTTGAATATGTAGGTATAACGATTGGTACAATAATTATGGCATTATCTCTAAACTTATTTTTAGAACCTAATACTATAGCACCAGGTGGAGTAACGGGTTTGGCTATAGTAATAAAAAAGATTATAGGTATAGATGTTGCTATTACAAACTTGGCTATAAATGTACCTTTATTTATTTTTGGACTTATAGTTTTAGGGAAGGCATTTGGTGCAAAAACTTTATACGGTACATTTGCTTTATCATTCTTTATTAGAATACTGCCGAGCGGAAACTTAGTAAATGAATTATTATTGGCTGCAGTATTTGGTGGAGTTTTGATGGGAATAGGGTTAGGTATAGTTTTTAGATTTGGCGGTACTACAGGAGGGACTGATTTAGCAGGTGCGATTCTTAACAAATATTTTCCAAATTTTAGCACTGCTACTTTTATGATGGGTATAGATTTATGTGTTGTAACCATTGCTGGTATAGTCGATAAGAAACTAGAAACTTCATTATATTCAGTAATAGCATTATATATTATTGTAAAAGTAATAGACTTAATATTAGAAGGATTAGGGTATGCAAAAGCTTTCTTCATTATTTCACAGTATCCTGATAAAATTGGGAATACTATACTTGAAAAATTAAATAGAGGAGTTACAGTGCTTAAAGGAAGAGGTATGTATACAGGTAAAGATAGAGATGTATTATTATGTGTAGTAAATAGATCTCAAGTTACTAAGTTAAAAGAAATAGTTCATCAAATAGATAAAAACGCCTTTGTAATGGTAGCAGACATATATGAGGTGCTAGGAGAAGGCTTTAAAGAAATAAAAACTACTGGATAGGAGGTAAATTATATGGAGAAACATGCTGAATTTAAGAAAATTGCTACAACATTGAGAAAGAATATTATTAAAATGTTAAATGAGTCAGGTTCAGGACATCCTGGCGGTTCTCTTTCAGCTTGTGAAATTGTTACAGCTTTATATTTTAAAGAAATGAGAATTGATCCTAAACAGCCTAAATGGGAAGATAGAGACAGATTTGTATTGTCAAAAGGACATGCAGCTCCTGTTTTATACGCAGCATTAGCTGAAAAGGGATATTTTGCTAAAGAAGAACTGATGAAACTTAGAAAAACAGGACAAATGCTTCAAGGACATCCTGATATGAAAGGAACTCCTGGAGTTGATATGACAACAGGTTCTCTAGGACAGGGGTTAGCAGCAGCAAATGGTATGGCTTTGGCAGCTAAATTAAGTAATAAAGATTATAGAGTCTATGCTCTATTAGGTGATGGTGAGGTTCAAGAGGGAATGATTTGGGAAGCAGCTATGTTTGCTGCACATTATAAATTAGATAACTTAACAGTTTTCTTGGATAATAATGGGCTTCAAATAGATGGAGAAAATAAAGAAGTTATGAATATAGAACCTATAGATAAAAAGTGGGAAGCTTTTGGTTGGAATGTAATAAAAATAGATGGACATAACTTTGAAGAAATATTTGAAGCTCTAGATAAAGCTAGAGAGACTAAAGGTAAACCTACAATAATTATTGCTAAAACTGTTAAAGGAAAAGGCGTTTCATTTATGGAAAACAAGGTAGGTTGGCACGGCAGCGCACCTAATGATGAAGAAACAGAAAAAGCACTAGCTGAACTTGGAGGTGAAATGTAATGAGTAAGAAAATGGCTACTAGAGATGCTTATGGTGAAGCGTTAAAAGAATTAGGCAAGATCAATAAAGATGTTGTTGTATTAGATGCAGACTTATCAAAATCTACTAGAACTAATTGGTTTAAAGAAGAATTCCCTGATAGATTTATAAACGTTGGAATAGCTGAACAAAATTTAATAGGAACAGCTGCTGGATTGGCAGCAGCAGGTAAAATACCTTTTGCTAGCTCATTTGCTATGTTCGCTACTGGAAGGGCATATGAGATAATAAGGAATTCAGTTGCCTATCCTAAATTAAACGTTAAGATAGCAGCGACTCATGCCGGGATAACAGTTGGAGAAGATGGTGCAACGCATCAATCAGTTGAGGATTTGAGTTTAATGAGAACAATCCCTAATATGGTTGTTATAAATCCTGCTGATGGCGTTGAGGCAAAAGCGGCAGTATTAGAAGCTGCTAAATATTATGGGCCAGTTTATATAAGATTAGGAAGAAGCAAAGTACCTGTAATATTTAATGAAGATGATTATAAGTTTGAAATTGGTAAAGGTATAATGTTAGAAGATGGAACAGATGCGACAATTATTGCAACAGGTGTGATGGTATCGGCTGCTTTAGAAGCAAGAAAGAAATTGGAAGAAGAAGGAATTAAAGTTAGAGTAATAAACATTCACACTATAAAGCCGATAGATAAAGATATTATTATAAAGGCGGCACAAGATACAGGTGCTATTGTTACAGCAGAGGAGCACAGTATAATTGGTGGATTAGGCAGTGCAGTTTCTGAAGTATTAGTAGAAAATTATCCTGTAGTAGTAGAAAGGATAGGGATTAAAGATACATTTGGAGAATCTGGTAATGGTGATGAGCTATTAGCTAAGTATGGATTGACATCAGAAAATATAGTAGAGGCTGTTAAAAAAGTTTTAGCAAGAAAAAGAGGATAGTTATAATTTGATGTCGGGCAGATATCTTGAAGGATATCTGCTTGATTTTTAATATTAAAAATAAAGCTTTTGTAATTATATAGCATATTTAGTAAAATTATTGTTTTTATTAAGTAATCATTTTGTAACGATTTTATAGAAAAGACTAGCTATAATAAGAGTTGTAAAAAATAAAGATAAAGAGGAGGAGTTGGAATGAAAAAAAAGCTAGTTAAACTAATGTTAGTAACATCGCTTATTGGCGCTAGTCTTTTTACAGGTTGTGGATTAAATGATGCCGAAAATTTAATGGAACCACCAAGATTATCTATTAGTCAAGAAGAAGTCAAAGCTTTAGTGAAGGATGTACTTGACTCAAATGCTAAACTTGTAAGTCCTAGAAAAGGAGAAAATAATAGTGCAATACAATTTGTGGATTTAGACAATGATAAAAAAGATGAAGCTATAGTCTTATACATGTTAAAAAATGATAAGTATCCTCTTAGAGGACTTATACTTAAACAACAAGGAGATAAATGGAAAATAGATGATGGGATTAAAGGAATAGGATATAATTTTGATAATATATTATTTAAAGACATAACTGGAGATGGTAAATTAGAAATAGTAGTAAGCTGGAATATAGGAGAAGAAGGAATTAATAAAGGATTAAGCGTCTATAAATATGAAGATGGGAAATCGGTAGAATTATTTAATGATTCCTATGAGGCTTTTGCAGTTGATGATTTAGATAATGATAAAAAATCAGAAATTTTTCTGGTAAAATTAAATAAGGATGAGATTAAAGCAAAAGGTGAACTCTATAAATATGTAGATAAAGAGATTAAATTAGTAGATGAAGTTAAAATGGATGGAGCAATAGGAATCCATTATTCAACTAAAGTAGGTATGGCTAGTAAAGATAAAAAGGGAATATTCTTAGAGGCAACATTAGGAGCACATTCATCTATTACTGAACTTATTGTTATGGAAAATGGAAAGTTGAAAAATGTTTTTTATAATGAAGACACTGAAAGTGTTGATAAAACATTTAGATCTTATGGTGCAATAAGTGAAGATATAGATAATGATGGAATCATAGAGATTCCGTTGTTGAGAGCACCAATAACTTATGAAGATGCATCAATGGCTGAAATTCCGTGGATTACTTCGTGGTATAAATGGGATGGAAAAGATGGATTAGAATTTAGTGGTGAAGGGTATTTTAATATATTAGGAGGATATTATTTTAAATTCCCAGAGAAATGGAATGAAAGAATTACTTTAGATTATAAATATCCAGATGAAAATAATGGTAGAGATGAATTAATATTTAGTTATGTAGACAAGGGAAATAAAAAACATCGACTATTTACTATAACAGTATTTGATAAAAAAGATTGGGAGAAAAGTTCACAAAAAGATGGATATGTTAAGTTCTTCGAAGATACAAATAAAGTATATACAGTATCTATAGAAAATAATTTAACCAATGCTCATGCAAAGGAAATGAGTTTAAGTTTAGAACAAATTAAAGATAACTTTAGAATTTATAAATTCAATTTCCAATAATAATCAGCCGAAATATCTAAAGCTTTTGCTTTAGATATTTTTGGCATTTTGAAGGGGTAGGAAAATGAGAAAGGTATTAGTATTAGAAGACAAAACAGAAATCAGACAATTCATAGTAATAAATCTTAAAAGAGCAGGTTTTCATGTAATTGAAGCAAGTACAGGAGAAGATGCTTTAGAGATTCTAAATAACGAGGAAGTCGATATTGCCGTTTTAGATGTAATGCTTCCAGGTATAGACGGTTTTGAAGTCTGCAGAAAAATCCGTCAAAAAGATGAGACTATTGGTGTTATAATGCTTACTGCAAAAACACAGGAGATGGACAAAATAAATGGATTAATGTTAGGAGCAGATGATTACGTTGTAAAGCCATTTAGTCCTAGCGAGCTAGTTGCTAGAATAGATGCATTATATCGTAGAATAGACATGATTAAAAGAAAGCCTAAAAATGAAATTATTTGTGGGCCTTTCAAATTAGATTTTAAGCAACGTAGATTATTCAAAAAAGGTAAACCCATAGATATCACGCAGACAGAATTTGCTATAATGAAATTGTTTTTAGAAAATCAAGGAGAGGCTTTAAGCAGAGATTATATATTAGATAAGGTTTGGGGGAAGAATTATTTTGGGAGCATTAAGGTTGTAGATGTGAATATTAGAAGATTGAGACAGAAGATAGAAGACAATCCTTCCGAGCCTAGATTTATAGAGACAGTATGGGGATATGGATATAGATGGAAAAAGGATGAGTGTGTTGAAGGGAATTAAAAGAAGATGGGTTGTTAATTATATATTGATAATTCTATTAGTAATGGTAGTATTAGAAGGATTATTTATGTTTTTTGTTAGAAAATATTATTACGATAGTATCAAACAGAGTTTGACGAATAGAGCTATTGTTGTTGCCGGTTTTTATAATAAGTATATAAATGTTAGTATGTTTGATTTTAAAAAAGACATAGAAAAGATAATTGAAGAATATACATTTAATGATTATGCTGAAATCCAAGCAGTAGACTTAGATGGGAATATTATTCAGAATTCAAGTGGATTTGAGCGTAAAGAAAAGGTTGTAACCAGTGATTTTTATAGAGCTTTAAGAGGATTTACTGGTTGCTGGATAGGCAGAGATGTAAATACAGATGAAAAGATAATGGCTGTTTCGACACCGTTATTAGATTCAGAAGGTAAGATTGTAGGCGTATTAAGATATGTTACTTCTATTGAAAAAGCAGACTCTATTATAAAAAAATGGTTTTTAATGTCTTTAGCCGTAATGATGATAGTTCTGATATTGATGCTTATTTTAAGTATTATATTTACAAGAACGATAATCAATCCAATAAAAGAAATTACAAAGGCGTCCAAAGACATAGCTAAAGGCAACTTATCGATAAAAATTGATAAGTTGTATAATGATGAGATAGGCGAATTAGCAGATACTATAAATTTTATGGCTAGTGAACTGTCAAAGGTGCAGAGAATGAAAAATGAGTTTATATCTTCTATTTCACATGAATTAAGGACTCCACTTACTTCGATAAAGGGTTGGAGTGAAACTATATTGACTGGAGATTTAGATAATAAGGAAGAGACGAAATTGGGGTTAGAAATAATAATAAAAGAGACAGAAAGACTTACAAAAATGGTAGAGGAATTATTGGATTTTTCAAGATTTGAGAGCGGAAGAATATATTTGAACTATGATGTTATAGATATAAAGAAAGAATTAGATGAAGTAATTTTGATATTTGAAGGTAAGGCAAAAAAGAAAGAAATAGAGTTAAATTATTCTTATAGTAGTGAGAGCATATTAATTAATGGGGATAAAAATAGATTACGACAAGTATTTATCAATATACTTGATAATGCAATAAAATTTACTGATAGGGGTAAAAAGATTTTTGTAGATATTTATGAAGATGAAAATAATGTTTATATCGATTTTAGAGATGAAGGTATTGGAATATCTGAAAAGGATATAAATAAAGTGAAAGAAAAATTTTATAAAGGTAGCTCAAAAAAATCAGGAAGTGGGTTAGGGCTTGCTATAAGTAATGAGATTATAAAGCTGCATGGAGGTGCTTTAAATATAGAGAGTCAGGAAGGCGTGGGGACATTAGTAAAATTAATACTTCCAAAAGATATTTGTTTAGATGATAGTATGAGAAAATCTAATAAGATTTAAAATTACTATTCTTTTTTGTTCCATTTTTAGCCTCCTTACGAATATATTATTATTAGCCAGAGTAAGGAGGTGTTTTTATGAAGATTCATGTTGTTAAGCCCGGAGATTCAGTTTGGTCAATAGCAAGAAAGTACGGGACAACTCCTGAAAGTATTATGGAAGCTAATCAATTACAAGAGTTACCGTATTTAATTGAAGGGCAGGCATTAGTAATACCAAAAACTTATACTAGATATGTCGTAAAACCGGGTGATACAGTTTGGACAATTAGTAGGAAATTTGGTGTAACTATTGACAGTATTGTAGAAGTAAATAATTTGCCGAATCCTAATTTTATTTATCCGGGTATGATTTTGATAATACCAATTAAAACAAAGAAATATGGTGTAATTGAAGTTAATGGTTATATTGAACCGACAACTGCCGAAAATGAGAAAAATATAATACAAGATGTTGGTGAGTTTTTAACTTATATTAGTCCATTTAGTTATCAGGTTAATGCAGATGGAACTCTTAATCCAATAAAAGATGAAGTAATACTGCAAGAATCGAAGCAGTATGATAGTGCACCTCTTTTAGTTATTACAAACTTTAGAGGAGGTAATTTCGATACTAAACTAGCTCATACAATCTTAATAGACGAAAAAATACAGAATACACTAATAGATAATATTATTAAGACTATGAAAAATAAGGGGTATAAGGGATTAAACGTTGATTTTGAAAGGGTACCACCAGCAGATAGAGATTTATATAATAATTTTTTGAGAAAGGTAGTTAATAGACTTAAGCCTTTAGGGTATCTTGTATCTACAGCATTAGCACCAAAAACTTATGATATTAGAAAAGGAGCATGGCATGGAGCACATGATTATAAAGCACATGGAGAGATAGTTGATTTTGTGATTTTAATGACATATGAATGGGGATGGTCTGGCGGACCACCAATGGCAGTAGCCCCTATAAAGCAAGTAAAGAAGGTATTAGATTATGCGATAACAGTCATACCTAGTAGAAAAATTATAATAGGTGTGCCTTTGTATGGTTATGATTGGACACTGCCGTATATGCCTAAAGGTGAATGGGCAAAAAGAGTTAGTCCACAGACTGCATTAAAGATTGCTGCAAAATATGGTGCTAAAATTGAGTATGACGAAGAAGCGCAAGCACCGTATTTTAATTATATCGACGAAGAAAGAAACAAACATGTAGTATGGTTTGAAGATGCAAGAAGTATTAAAGCAAAATTTAAATTAGTGTATAGATATGATTTAAGAGGAGTAAGCTATTGGGTTTTAGGTTTATCATTCCCTCAAAATTGGGTTATATTAGATGAATTATTTGTAATAAAAAAAGTCTGACAGGTACTTAAGTACCTGTCTCAACTAAATTAATCATAATTTATATTATTGTAGAATATGATATAAAGAAAATATTATTTAATAAGTTTCGGATAATATCAATTACAGGTATATGCTAATCTATGTTGAATAACTCAGTTATTTATATACAATATATTTATATGTAAGGGGGTATTTTGTGAATAGAAAGTTTTGGATTTTGATTGTAGTAGTAATCGTGATTTTGGGAATTATATTCATTCCTAAAATACTAAAAAATGAGGGTGGTAAAACGGTGAAGTTTGAAGTTTTGAATAAAAACGAAGTACCGAAAAAAATACAAGAGTTACTTCCTAGATATATGTCGGAAGAGAGAGCATTAGCGTGCAAGGTAGAAGACGAAGTGTATGTGATTGTTACTAGGGGAGAAAAGAAAACAGCAGGTTATACTGTTACGATAGACAGAATTGAAAAAGTTAAAAGTAAAAATAATTTTGATTTGATAGTTTATGCTGAATATAAAGATCCTAAACCGAATGAATTGGTTGCTCAGGTTATTACATATCCTACAGTCGTAGTTAAAACAGAACTAAATAAATTGCCTAATAAAATTAAATTAGAAACGGAATATGTTGAATAATCATCAGCTGTATGCTGATGATTTTGGTTTTTTGGCCATAAATTACATAAAGGAAATATTATAGTTTATAAATAATTTATATATAGAGATAAAAGTAAAGGGAGGAGTACAATGAAAAACATAAGAAAAATTTTGGCAGGAACTTTAGCGGTAACTATAATTGGTACTTCATCGAGTGTTTTCGCTTGGACTTATGAAGTAAAACCGGGAGATACTTATTGGAAAATTAGTCAAAAGTATAATATAAGTATGGATACTTTGCTGAAAGTAAATAATGCAAATGAAAATACCGTATTATATGTTGGGGATAAATTGAATATCCCAGAAAGTGAAAAATTTTTCTACTATGAGGTAAAAAAAGGCGATACTCCTTATCTTATTAGTAAAAAATTTGATGTAAACCTAGATGAATTGTTGAAAATAAATGGATTAAGTAATTCATCTTTGATATATCCTGGAGATAGATTAAGGATACCTATTAATAATACTGATACTAATATAGATAGAAATGATGTTAATTTTGAAACTAAAACTACAAAGACATATAAAACATATATTGTGCAGCCGGGAGATGATTTTTGGAAGATTAGTCAGAAGTTCGGAATTCCAATGTATGAGTTGATGAAAGTAAATAATGCAAATGATATAACTGTATTATATACTGGAGATAAATTGATTGTTCCAGTTTATAATGTTTCTGTTATGGAAACTGTTGGTGAAAAATATGGTGAATATTTAGATTGGTGGAAAGGAGCACAATATCTTATTCCTATAGGAGCTAAATTTAAAGTAATCGATTTTTATACAGGAAAATCTTTTATGGCTAAAAGAACTGCAGGAACAAATCATGCAGATGTTGAGACTTTGACAGCTTATGATACTAAGAAATTTAAGGAAATATGGGGTGGAAGTTTTAGCTGGGTTAGAAGACCAGTAATAATTGAATACAAAGGAAGAAGAATTGCAGCTAGTGCTTCTGGAATGCCTCATGCGGGAAATGATAAAGCTCCAGGTGGGGTGTATACTTCTTGGAGAAGTGGTGGATATGGCGGAGGAGTTAACTTAGATTATATAAAAAATAATGGTATGAATGGGCATTTTGATATACATTTCTTAAATAGTACAAGACATAAAGATGGAAAGATAGATGAAAAACATCAGTATTGTATTAAAATTGCAGCAGGAATAATTAAATAGAGAAAATAGATAAGCAGTCTTTATAGGCTGCTTTTTATGTGTGTTGTATAATAGTTACGACTTTTTAAAGGAAACATTTTTAATTTGTAGAATATAAAATTATTAAGACTTATTATGGGTAATAAATATACTAAAAATTATGAGGTGATTTTTGTGAGAAAAGATTTATTAGTACCAGTAGAAAATTTGAAAAATTCTTGTGATATAAGCATTTTTCAATTCGAGACAACAGAAGAAATACCACCAATAAAAGAAATCATAGGGCAAGAGAGAGCAACGAAAGCTCTAAAATTCGGACTATCTGTGAAGAAAAAGGGTTACAATATATTTGTTACAGGGATTACTGGAACTGGGAGGAATAGTTATTCTTATTCAGTAGCAAAAGATTTTGCAAAAAGAAAAAGTACTCCTGATGATTGGTGTTATGTGTATAATTTTAAGAAGCCAGAAAGTCCTAAAGCTATAAGGCTTAAGGCGGGACAAGGTATAGCATTTAAAAGAGAAGTGGAAAACGTTATCTCGAAATTGAGAGTTGATATTCCAAAAGTATTTTCATCAAGAGAGTATGAAGACAAAAAGAATTTAATTTATCATAATTATCAGAAAAAGGTTGAAGAAATAATAGATGAATTAAATATAATAGCTAAAGATTATGGATTTGTATTTAAACAAAATGAAAATGGTTTAATTAGTATACCATTAGTAGATGGGAGACCTATCAGTGAAGAAGAATTAGAAAATATTTCAGAAGATGAAATAAATAAGATGAGGGAGAATTCAAGCAAGTTAAGCGCTGAAGCGTATGATATTTTTAATAAGTTTAGAAAATTAGATGAACAGTTGAGAGATAGGCTGAAACAGCTTAATGAAAAAGTTACTTTTGATGCTGTCGATTTTTATTTAGATCAATTAATAAAAAGATATAAGGATAATGAAGAAATAGAAAAATTTTTAAATGAAATGGAAGACGATATAATTAAAAATTTAAATCAGTTTTTAGACAGAGAGGAAAATAGTAAATTAAATGAGGTAATTGGTAAATTATCTAAACATGAAGACTTTTTTAAGAGATATGAAATAAATCTCTTTATAGATAACAGCAATTGTCAAGGGGCACCTGTAATTAGAGAGGTTAATCCTAACTATTACAATTTATTGGGTAAAATAGAATATGTCAATGAATCAGGTGTGTTAAAGACCGATCATACAAGAATTAAACCGGGGGCTATACATGAAGCAAACGGAGGATATTTAATAGTACAGGCAAAAGATATATTGACTAATCCTTTTGCATGGGACGGACTTAAAAGAGCATTAATTAGTAGGGAAATAAAAATAGAGAACATTATAAAAGGTAGTGTTGTGGCAGAAACATTAAAACCTGAGCCTATACCTTTAGATGTTAAGGTAATTGTAATTGGGGATTACTACACATATCAATTGTTATATGATTATGACGATGATTTTAAAAAACTCTTTAAAATAAGAGCCGATTTTGATATTGAAATGGAAAGAAATGAAGAGAATATAAGGAAAATAGCATCTTTTATCGCATTACATTGTAAAGAGGAAAATTTAAGACACTTCCATAAATCTGCTGTTGGTAAGGTAATTGAATACTGTTCAAGATTGGCAGAAGATCAAAGAAAACTTTCTGCTAGATTTAATGAAATTGTCGAATTACTTTATGAAGCTGATGCTTGGGCTGATGCTATGGGCGATTCGATAGTTACAGCTGAACATGTGGTAAAGGCAATAGAAGAGAAGATATACAGGAATAACAAATATGAAGAAAAGTTGCAGGAACTATTTAAAGATGGTACTCTACTTATAGAAACATCAGGATGGAAAGTTGGAGAAATAAATGGATTAGCCGTTATGGATTCAGGACAATATTCTTTTGGTAGACCAAATAAGATAACTGTTTCAACTTTTGTTGGGAAAGAAGGAATAATAAATATAGAAAGAGAAGTACAAAAAAGCGGAAGTATACATGATAAAGGAGTTTTAATCTTAAGTGGATATCTAGGTGAAAAATATGCAAGAGAAAAGCCTTTATCTTTAACTGCAAGTATAACTTTTGAGCAGTCTTATGAATTTATAGACGGCGATAGTGCTTCGAGTACTGAACTGTATGCATTACTGTCTAGTCTTTCAGATTTACCAATAAATCAGGCAATAGCTGTTACAGGTTCTGTAAATCAGAAGGGGATAGTGCAGCCAATAGGAGGAGTAAATGAAAAGATTGAAGGGTTCTATAAGGTTTGCAAAAGTAAGGGATTTAAAGGTGGAGAGGGTGTTATAATTCCTTATCAAAATATTAGAAATCTTATGTTAAGTGATGAAGTAATTCAGGCAGTTGAAGAAGGAAAGTTTACGATTTATGCTGTAAAAACTATTGAAGAAGGTATAGAAATTTTGACTGGCGTTCCGGCTGGAGAAATGAATGATAAGGGAAGATATCCAGTTGGCACTGTAAACTATTTAGTACAGAAAAAACTAGATAAATATGCTAATATAAATAGAGAATATGATTAAGAGCAGCCTTATATAGGCTGCTTTTTGTATATGTGCGCCGGGCATGCGTAACAACTAGGTGGTGAAAGTCCACTGTGGGGGTTGACCGTGCCAACCACTAGCTAAAGGCAAGGGTGTCCATCGTGAGGTGGAATCTGAAGGAAGCCGGAGGCAAAATCCTGGTCCGAGGTACACGAACCACATTCGAGGCTGTATAAATCGGGTGAGTTTGCGTAACAAAACAAAGCCCAAAACGGTCCAAAGGTTTATGCAGTAAATGTGGCGGATATATGGGAGGAAAGTGGTTACGCTTACCCCGGGAGGTCTCAAGGATACGTCATTTAGATGAATTTCAAAATGACAACCTATGCAG
>NZ_FQXO01000113.1 GCF_900129995.1 Caloranaerobacter azorensis DSM 13643
TGCTGACTTCTCAAGGTTCAGCTATACATCACTGCATAGGTTGTCATTTTGAAATTCATCTAAATGACGTACCCTTGAGACCTCCCGGGGTAAGCGTAACCACTTTCCTCCCATATATCCGCCACATTTACTGCATAAACCTTCGGACCGTTTTGGGCTTTGTTTTGTTTTGCAAACTCACCCGATTTATACAGCCTCGAATGTGGTTCGTGTACCTCGGACCAGGATTTTGCCTCCGGCTTCCTTCAGATTCCACCTCACGATGGACACCCTTGCCTTTAGCTAGTGGTTGGTACGGTCAACCCCCACAGTGGACTTTCACCACCTAGTTGTTACGCATGCCCGGCACACAAAAATAAAGAGGCTTTTTAGCCTCTTTATTCATTATCAGTGTCTTCACTATTATTTTCTTGTGGTTGTATATTTTCTTGGTCGTCCTCATGTTTATTTTTGTCTGGATTTTGTTCAGTATTATTGAAAAACCATTTATTCAGCCAATCATTAAAGTTATTTTTTTGACTGTGAACATCACATACTTCTGTTGGAAGCGTATATTGATAATCTGCTGGAATATATCCATTATTTTCTTCTGGTATATATGGAGTTTTTCTTTTTATAAATACTCTTTTTTCAACTAATTCTGGAGGACAGAATTTATTTGCTAGTTTATTAGTACTTGTATCGATTAATGCTTCTACATGAACATCACAAAATTCTGTCGGTTCTGTTCCTTTTATAAATATTTCTGACCTAACAGTACTTCCTCGTGGATCTCTTTTGCATAAATCTGTTGCTAGTTTGCCAGATTCTGTACAAATTTCTCTAACAACAAGTCCTTGAGGTTTAACAAAATTTTTAGGTTTAAACCCAGTATGGATTTCTTTCATAATATTTTTCCATAAGATAGAAGCTAATTTACTACCTTGTGATAGTTTTATTCCTGGATTATCATTACCTATCCAAACACCACCAATATAATATGGGGTATATCCGATAAACCAAGCATCTGCTTTATTTTGTGTCGTACCAGTTTTCCCTGCAACCGGTATTGTTGTATTATATTGATAAAGTTGAGCTCTCCAACCAGTACCCCTTGTTACAACCCCTTTTAGAATATCAGTCATAAGATAAGCCACTTGAGGCGTAACAACTCTATTTTTAAGAGTTTTATTTTCGTATAAAACATTACCATCTCTGTCAACAATTTTGGTAAAGGTAATTGGTTCAATATAAATGCCTTGATTAGCAATTGCAGCATAAGCTTTAGTCATGTCCAATGGTGTAAATCCTTTTGATAATCCTCCAAGAGCAAGTGCAGCTAAATTTTCATCGTTTACTCTTCTATTTTCACTCCTTGATACGAAATTATCTTTACTTGGGTCATTTTCATTAATTATGCCTAATCTAGTTAAATATTCAATTGAAGTGTCAATACCTATATCTTCTAATACTTTTACTGCTATAACATTCATCGATTGCTCAACAGCTTCTCTCAAAGTAGTTAAACCTAAAAATTTTCTATTCCAGTTTTTAGGCCATAATCTGCCTTTGCTATCGTAATGAGGGATATCATCGATTACTGTAGCTGCAGTATAACCATTATCTAAAGCTGGTAAATAAACTGCTATCGGCTTTATAGCAGAACCGGGTTGTCTCTGCGAATGAACTGCTCTGTTGAGGACTTTATTACCTTTAACATTTCTTCCACCAACTAGAGCCTTTATCTCGCCTGTTCTATAATCCATAATTACTACAGCGGATTGTGGTTGTACAACGCCCGTTTTATTAATATAGAAATACTTTGGATTAATCAAAAGATTTTTATTTCCATCGACTTTATAAAAATCTTTATTTTTATTTAAGAAATTACTTTTAATAACTAACCTTTTGCTCTTGTCTATATAATAGTTATCTTTTGAAATATTAAGAGAACCTACAGTATGTGTAACAAGATTCTTGTTGTTATCAATAGTATAATAATCTATTATATCTATAGTTTTTGGATATATATTTAGTTTTTTGTTTTTTATTAATAAATCGCCATTAGAAAAATTATAGGTTCCATTTTCAATAATTAAATTGTAATTGCTATCTAATAGATTTTCTTTTTTATAAAGTATAATTTTTTTATAACTATCTAGAACATTTCCATATTTATCTTTTGACCAGCTTATTAATACAGGTCCACTAGTTTTAGACGTATTTCCTAATATGACATTAACAAAATTATCATAAATTTTTTCGACTTTGTGCTGCATATTAATGTCCATAGTGGAGTATATTTTCAAACCACCAGTATATAATTCCCTTTTGGCTTCTTCTTTCGTATATCCTAATTTATTTACCAAAGTATCTAAAACTTGTTCTTTTACATAATCAGTAAAGTATGAAGAAATACCTTTTATCTTTTTCTGCCCTGGTTTTATGGCTTTTTTTATGTCCTCATTAAGCGCTTTTTGATATTCTTCTTCAGTAATATAGTTTTGTTCTCTCATTAATTTTAGTACCAATCTCTGTCTTTCAAGAGCCTTATTGTTGAAGACAGCGGTATATTTTGTTCCATATATATCGTATTCTCCAATAATATAGTATTTATCTTTATCAACATTTTCAGATTTTAACAGTATATATGGAGAATATATTGTCGGGCTCTTTGGTATTCCAGCTAGTAGCGCACTTTCTGCTATAGTTAATTCATTAACATTTTTTGAAAAATATGTTTGAGCAGCCTCTTGGATTCCAAAAGCGCCTTTACCTAGGTCGACAGTATTAAGGTATAGCTTTAAAATTTGATCTTTTGTTAGATGCCTTTCAATTTGTATTGCTATATAAGCTTCTTTAATTTTTCTAGTAATCTTTTTTTCACGATTTAAATATATATTTCTTGCAAGCTGTTGAGTTATTGTACTTCCGCCTTGTACGAGTTTTCCTGCTTTTATGTCTTCAATTAAAGCACCAATTATTCTTTTAAAATCTATTCCTATATGTTTTCTAAATCTTGTATCCTCTATGGCAATAAAAGCATTCTCTAGATAATCTGGAATTTCATCAAGGTCTTCTATTATCGTTCTATATTCTTGAGTTTCAATTTTTTCAATTAGGTTTCCATTCTTATCTAAAATTACTGAATTTTCGCTTAACATAGAATCAATTTTTGTTGGGTCAATTTTTGGGGTATTTTTAATAACTGCAAATACAAGGCCTCCAACAGAACCAACAATAATAAATGTTACCATTAATAAGACAATTAATATGAATTTTAGTATACTTATTTTTTTCTTCTTTTTGGATTTTTTCTTGTTTTCCGTCATAATATTACCTCCTTTAAAATGAGGGCACCAACATCAAAGTTAATTATAACATATAAACATAAGTTTGTTAAATCAGGGGAGAACATAGGTACTGTTTTACCTTTTCTGCATATAATATATAGGAGGGGTGTTTATTTTGAAACAAGCTAGGAGTAAAAAAAGAAAAACATTTATTATACTAGTTGTAATATTAGTTTTAATAGTTTATGGATTTATTATAATAGATAGAAATATTAAACCAACTGTTTTAGCTATTTGTGAAGCTAAAGCAAGAATGATAGCAACGCAGGCAATAAATGATGCAGTGAGAGCAAAAATAAACGAGGATATTAATTATAATGATTTAATTTTTGTAAAATATGATAATCAAGGTAAAATTACAATGATGCAAGCTAATACAGTTTTAATGAATAGTATCGCTTCTGAAGTAGCGTTAGAGGTTCAAGAAAACATGAGACAAATAGCAGCAAGTAATATAAAAATTCCTTTAGGTAATGCACTTAACAGTCAAATATTATCTCAATGGGGGCCAAAAATAAATATCAATATAGTACCACAAGGTACAGTGACTGTGGATTTTACAACAGAATTTGAGGAATCGGGGATAAATCAGACTAGGCATAAAGTTTTCTTAACAATAAAGACTAATGTAAGAATTATCGTTCCTTTGACTTCAGATATAATACAAGTATCAACTAATGTTCCAATAGCTGAAACGGTTATAGTAGGAGATGTACCTCAATACTATATTAAAGTACCAGAGAATGAAATACTTAATGTTATACCTGATTAAATATGTATGGAAATAAACTTTAAATTGATATATTATATTAATAGCAAAGATATAAATGCAGAGGTGAATGTATGGTAATTTATAATAATATACCAGAAGATGAAAGAGTTTTATTGGTAGGGGTAGATTTACAGAAAAAATCACAGATTAGTATAGAAAGCTCAATGAAAGAGCTAGAGGAATTAGTAAAAGCTGCTGGAGGAATACCAATTTCAAGTATTGTTCAAAAGAGAAACAAAATAGATTCTTCTTATTTTATAGGTAAAGGTAAAGTTGAAGAAATTAGATTATATTGTGATGAGTTAGATATAGATACTGTCGTTTTTAATGACGAATTGTCTGGTATGCAAATTAGAAATATTGAAAATATAGTAGAAAGAAAGATTATTGATAGAACTACATTAATATTAGATATTTTTGCAAATAGAGCTACAACTAAAGAAGGAAAATTACAAGTTGAATTAGCACAATTAAAGTACAGGCTACCTAGATTGATAGGATTAGGTAAGTCTTTATCAAGAACAGGTGCGGGTATTGGAACTAGAGGCCCTGGGGAGAAAAAATTGGAGATTGATAGAAGACATATATTGAGAAGAATCTCAGAAATTGAGAGGCAATTACAAGAAGTAAAAAAAGTTAGAGAAGTCAAGAGAAAACGTAGAGATAAATCCTCACTGCCAATCGTTGCTTTAATTGGGTATACAAATGCAGGGAAATCTACGTTATTAAATACTATTTTAAATATTTGTGGTGAAGATTTTGAGAATAAAGAAGTATTTGCATATGATATGCTTTTTGCTACATTAGAGACAACATTAAGAAAAGCAAAATTACCTAATGGGCATGATTTTTTAATAACAGATACGGTCGGTTTTGTAAGTAAGTTGCCAACTCATTTAATTGAAGCATTTAAAGGTACCTTGGAAGAAATAAAATATGCAGATTTATTACTTCATGTAGTCGATTGTACTAATAAAGATTTGGATATACAGATTAAAACGACATTAGATGTTATTAAAGATTTAAAGGTTTCTGACAAGTCTATTATAACCGTCTTTAATAAAGTAGATAAAATTAAAGAAGAAGATTTGATATATAATATTAGCGGTCCTAAATTATTTATATCTGCGAAAGAAGGTAAAAATATCGATAAATTATCAGAGATTTCGCATCAAATTTCCAGTAAAAAATTTGTTTTTACTAAAATTTTATTTTTTAACATTTACTTGAATAACTGGGAAGCCTGTAGACCGATAGGTCTTAAAAATAGTTACACCTCCCCCTACCCCAAGAAATTTTAATAATCAATTTCCAGTTTTATTTTAAATTATGTTTTTTCAAATATTGGATTTATCCAATCAGCTTCTATAGTAAATCTTTCATCTCTTATATCTTCAATAATATCTATCTGCAACATTCTTTTCTTTC
>NZ_FQXO01000083.1 GCF_900129995.1 Caloranaerobacter azorensis DSM 13643
AGGTTGCCATTTTGAAATTCATCTAAATGACGTATCCTTGAGACCTCCCGGGGTAAGCGTAACCACTTTCCTCCCATATATCCGCCACATTTACTGCATAAACCTTCGGACCGTTTTGGGCTTTGTTTTGTTACGCAAACTCACCCGATTTATACAGCCTCAAATGTAGTTCGTGTACCTCGGACCAGGATTTTGCCTCCGGCTTCCTTCAGATTCCACCTCACGATGGACACCCTTGCCTTTGGCTAGTGGTTGGCACGGTCAACCCCCACAGTGGACTCTCACCACCTAGTTGTTACGCATGCCCGGCGCACTTAGAAAAAGGAGCATTTTGCTCCTTTTCTAATTATTATATTAACTTAATATTTCTTTAATATCCCTTGTTGGATGATTTTCATATTTTATTACTTTACCTTCCCACGTTCTTATCATACAATAATCCTTGCCTCTAGAAATTAAATACTGTGGTAATATAGGCGTTTTACCTTGCCCTTTAGGTGCATTTATAATATAAGTTGGTACAGCCATACCCGAAGTATAACCTCTTAAATATTCCATGATTTCCAATCCATCATCTACAGAAGTATTAAAATGTAAAGTACCAATTACATGTTTAGCATGGAATATATAATACGGCTTAACCCTAATTTTCAATAGTTCATGATTTAAAGCTCTCATAACAAACTTATCGTTATTAATACCATTTAATAAAACAGCCTGATTACCTAATGGTATACCTGCATTCGCCAGTTTTTCACAAGCCTTTTTAGCTTCTTCAGTTACTTCTTTTGGATGATTAAAATGTGTATTTAAATAAAGTGGATGGTATTTTTTTAACATGTTTACTAATTCATCAGTGATTCTTTGTGGCATAGTTACTGGAGTTCTTGAGCCAATCCTTATTATTTCAACGTGCGGAATTGCTCTCAATTCTTTTAATATCCATTCTAACCTATGATCCGGCAATGTAAGAGGATCTCCACCTGTAATAAGTACATCTCTAATTTCTCTGTTTTCCCTAATATATCTAATTGATTCTTCTATAACAGCCGTAGATTTATGCTCATCTTTTTGTCCAATATTTCTCCTTCTTTGACAATGTCTACAATACATAGCACACTCATTAGTAACGTTAATAATCAAACGATCAGGATATCTTCTTGTTATACTTCCAGCAGGATTTGTATATTCTTCTCCCATAGGATCGCTTTCGCCGCTATCTCCTGCTAATTCTAAAAAAGTAGGAATAGCCATAAGCCTTATAGGGTCAAATCTATCATCTGGGTCCATTAAACTCGCATAATAAGGTGATATAGCCCATCTATATCTTTTACCAACTTCCTCTATTTCTCTCTTTTCCCTTTCAGACAAATTTATTATTTTACTCAACGTTTCAACATCCGTTATCCTATTAGATAACTGCCATTTATAATCATACCAATCTTCTTGTGTCCCACCAAGTACATCTAATATTTTCTTTTTTAATTCCTCAAATTTATCCTGCATATAAAGTCCTCTAGGTATAGACTCTCTAACTTTTAAATAATCATCAATCCTTGATTTTAATTCAGCCGCTCTTTTCAATGAAATTTCTCTTTTTTCTTTCAATTGATCCATATTTCATCCTCCTTCTTTATTCTGTTTATCTGAAAATTCCAAATATTCTTAATTATTTCCGGGGCATAAGTAAGGTAGGCTATTTAAATATATAAAATAACCTCTTTTCGTAACTATTTATTAGAATATATAAAATACATATTAAATAATATTTATCATAAGGGTTATATGAATTCTATGAATTTAGTAGGGTCCATAGATCAGATTGTTTGAAAAGAGATATTTAGATCTGTCTAAAGCAGTGTATATATTATAATATTATTTTGATAATTTGTCAATAGTTTTTTATTAAAAGGTAATTAAAGGTGGTGAGAAAAATGAAAAGAGGAATTGTCACATTCTTAACCTTAATATTATTTATAATTATAACTTTTGTTGGTCAGCAATACTATGATGCTTCTATTGTAAAAACAACTTTCGATGAAATCTTTTTAATAAATAGTAGTATTTCAGAAAAATTAATTGATAACTTTTTTTCAAAAGATGAAAAACTGAAAAAAGATGCTCAAAATAAAATAAAAAAAATAGTCTTAAAAGATTTAGGATATGAGAATTGGTTAGATTATATCGACTATATTGAAATAAAAATTTATCCTGCCGATGTAATAGATAATGAAAAAGAAGATTTAATTATCGCTATTAATATATCAAAAGATTTAGGCGTAATTGGAATATACAAAAAATATAATGACATATATGTTTATGTAGATAAAATTGAAAACCTTGCATATATTAATAAAATTAATACTCTAAGATATAAACCTAAAAATCTTATATTTATTATAGTCGAAGAAGAATTAGAAGAAAATATTGGAGCATTTTTTTACGATAAATATACGAGAATCTTTACTAAAAGAAATAACTCTTACAAAGAAGTATTTAGATTTTCTACAAACTACGAAGGATATTTTTATGAGAAATGGACAAAACCAAAACTAAAAAATCCTAAGTGGTTTAAGCTTATTGAATATGGAATAATCGAACAAATAACAGATGAAAATTTAAATTTACATATTAAAGCATCTAAAATTATTCAAATTTTTGAAAGCGAAAAAACAAATATAGACTCTATACCAGAAGAATTTATTTTAATAAATGAAAAAAACCTAGATTTAGATTATTTTTGGAGTGATAAATATAAATATTTTATTCAAGGTGAAGGTATTACTAAAAATAACGAAATCGTTGGAATTATTGAAAGTTCAGATCAATTTGCTGATTACTACTTAAATTTATCTAATAAATACTATAAAATTATTGATAAAAATGGTAAAATTAAATACATAAATAGCAATAATTTAAAATTATTAAATTTAAAATAGGGAGGTAATTATGAAACGCTTTAGTGTTATAATTCTAACTTTTATCCTTATGCTGACTGGATGTGTAAATCAGAATAAAAAAGATTTATTTAATTATATAAATGCAGAACTTCCTCCAGTAGTTGAAATGGAAAATGATGCTCTAGAAAAATATAATAATCTAATTTCCAATAATAATTATACTTATGATACATTTTATACAGCTTTAAAAAATGAAATAATCCCAACATATGAAGATTTTTTGAATAAATTAACGAAAATCTCTCCTAAAACTAAAGACCTAAAAGAAATACATAATCTCTACATTGAAGGAGCAAAATATCAGTTAAAAGCACTAAAATTACTGCAAAAAGGCATTGAAGAAAAAGATAACGAATTACTTTTAAAATCAAGTGAGTTTTTAAAAAAATCAAAAAAATATATGACTGAATATAAAAATAAAATTGTAACTTTAGCTGAAAAATATCATATGGAATATAAGCTTGATTAATTAAAGCGGTGCTGATTTTGCACCGCTTTAGTTTCTGCTAAATATTACTTTACCGCTTAATACTGTCATATCTACTTTAACATCTTTAATTTTATCCAATGGTATTTTAGTTATATCTTCAGATAAAACAACTAAATCGGCTAACTTTCCTGTTTTTATAGAGCCTTTTATATTTTCCTCAAATGTACAGTAAGCTGGATTTATTGTAAATAACTTTAATGCAGTATATAAATCTAATTTTTCTTCTGGATACCATCCTTTTTCTGGATAACCATTTAAATCTTTTCTAGTTACTGCACAATAGATACCATAAAGAGGATTAAATGGTTCAACAGGTGCATCAGAGCCTCCAGATAAGAATATTCCTTCATTATGCATGGTATTCCATGCATAACTATACTTTAATCGTTCTTTCCCTACTCTACTTTCGGCAATTTGCATATCTGTTTTTATAAATATAGGTTGTATATCTGCAATAACATTTAACTTCTTAAACTGCTCTATTATATCTCTAGATAATATTTGACAGTGAATTAATCTGAACCTTGCATCTTTTCTATAATACATTTTATTAAGCCTATAATATATACTGAGAACTTGTTTCATAGCTCTATCTCCTATTGTATGTACTGCTAGCTGAAGACCATTTACATGTGCCAAAGTAAGTATTTTCTCTATTTCTTCAGTAGTATATATTAATACACCTTTAGTATTAATATCATCGCTATAAGGTGCTTCTAACGCTGCTGTTTTTGATCCTAAAGACCCGTCTGCCAAAAGTTTTAATGGCCCAAACTTAACCATTTCATCTCCATCACCTGTTTTTTTGTTCATCTTCAAAAAATCTATTAGTTTGTCTTTTGTATCTAGCAGCATTTGAAGATTTATTCTTGCATTAAGTTTTTTCTCATTTTTCAATTCTTGATAAGCATATAAAATCTTTTTATATGATTTTAAATGTGAAAAATCATCTGTTTGTATAGAAGTAATTCCTACCTTATTAGCATCATCTATGGCCGATTGAATTATTTCTTTTATCTCTCCTATATCTTCTGTAAAAGGTATAAGATTATAAACTAAATATACCGCATTTTCCCTAAGTATCCCTGTAGGTTCACCCGTTACAGGATCTCTATCTATTTTTCCTCCTTCAGGGTCTCTAGTCTCTTTAGTTATTCCAGCAAGTTTTAAAGCCATTGAATTAACCACACATATATGGTAACAAGCTCTCGATAAAAATACAGGTCTGTCATTAATTACTCTATCTATGTCATATTTATTAGGCAATCTACCTTCAATAAAATTTTCTTGATTCCACCCATGTCCTAATATCCATTTTTTAAATATTTTAACTTTTTCGTTATTAACAAACTCTTTTAAAGCTTTTTGCATATGTAGTATAGAATCAGCGTTAGACAAGTCTACTTTATACTTTGATAAGCCATAACTAATTAAATGCATATGACTATCGTTAAAACCGGGTAAAAGAGTTCTTCCTTCAAGGTCTATATATTTAGTATTTTTATCAATAAATTTTTTGCCTTCTTCGTAACTACCACAAAAAATTATTTTATTATTTTCTGTTACTATGCATTCAACTTCTTTCTGGCTGTCTTCCATAGTTAAGATTTTTCCGTTAAAGAAAAGTAATTTACTCATTAACCTCACCACCTTTTAATAAAACATATAAAATCGTTTAAAATAATAACATATATCAAAAGAAATCAAAATCGCATAAAAAATATCAGGAGAGAACAGTTCACAACAATCTCCTGATTTTTTCCTATTTTTATAACTAATAGATATATAAATCTGCTAGGTGCAACAAGTACTAGATTAATTAGCTCTATTTTCATAAACCAATCAGAAACTTAACACATAATCTCCAGTCATACGCATATAACACCTAACACATAACTCATAACTCATATGAACTGTTTCTAGCACTAAAAACCAAAAAGCATAATTTTATTTTTGCCGTACTATATTTATCCTTCCGTACGGCAACTCCAGGAAGTCCTAGTACCTGGCAATCCTAGCAGATATTAACTTAATATTCTATTTTGTCATCTGGAACTTCAATTTCAGTATTTATATTTGCTCTATCTATGGCAAGACGTAATTTGCGAATTTGTTTTTCATAGTTTTTGTATGTTTTCTTTGCCTCTGCTAAATCATAAGTAACTTCTACATACTCAACATTAGCATAATAATCTGTATTTCTTGTCTTTTGTTGTTTATCAGCCAAACTCTTCCAACAAGTTCTTTCTCGCAATAGTTGCATTAAAAGTAACAAACCTTCTGCAAGACTAATTTTTTCTCCATTTACTTCAAAATCTATTTTGGTATTCAGGTTAGCACGTGCTACTACTTGACGTAAATACCTAGACTTAGCAGCTAGAGCAGCTATCTCTGCACTTATTTCTTCTACGGTACGTTCTGGATATTCTGGCTCTTCATCTTTAAAATAACGCACTATGGCAACCTGTTCTCTTTCAGCCAATAATGATTCTATCTTTTCCTCTATAGCTTTTGCTATCTTAAGGCATTCTCCTAAAGTTATCTTCATAGTATCCCCCTTTTCTGACATCCCCTTAAAATTAAATAAATAATATATATTTATAATATATATAAAAAAAGCAATTTGCAAGAACTTTTTCATAATTTTAAGGCATTAAAATTTAGATATTCTTGCTGCAAAAAATAAAAACTCTATGTTACCCAAGTCAATATGGAAAGGGTAGTATTCAAAATTATGTTTTAATTATCACAAATTAACGTACATCATAATTTGATATTAATTAATACAATCAAAGGTTTCTGCATAAAATATATATTATGAATCTATTTAGGAGGTTTTATTTTGAAAGAAATAGTTAAAAAAATGCTTAAAGAAAGGGGAGTTACTATCGAAGACATGGCTAATCTTGTCTATGAACTACAAAAAGACTATGCAGATATTTCTATAGAAACCGCAATTTTTAACATTGAAAAAGTATTATCTAAACGCGAAGTACAAAATGCAATATTAACTGGAATACAACTCGATATTTTAGCTGAAAAAAATTTATTAAAAGAACCTTTACTGTCTATGATAAAAAAAGATGAACCGCTATATGGCATAGATGAAATATTGGCACTAAGTATAACAAATGTGTATGGTTCAATAGGTTTTACTAACTATGGGTATATAGATAAAATGAAATTTGGAATTATAGGCAAATTAGATAAACTTGGTAAAACTACTGATAGAGTCAATACCTTTTTAGATGATTTAGTAGGTGGCATTGTAGCAGCTGCGTGTGCAAGAATAACTCATTCTAATAAAGAATAGGTGGAGCTAAATTTAAAAACTCCACCCAGCCGAAATAATTAACTAACAAAATCTTATATCGCTAAATTATCTATATTTATTTTCTTAAGAAAATCTATTACATCTTCTAAAGAATCATCAGACCAACCGAATTTTCTGGCAATTTTAGTTTCACCTTTTATTTTAACAACCGTTTTTGAATGCTTTCCTATGCTTATAATATAATCTTTATTATTTTTGCTATATTGAGTTTCAACAAAAACAATATGTTTTGAATCTCCGTCATACAATATATCAAAGGTTTGCCCATTCACAACAATCTGCTTTTTCTCTATTTTATGTTCACCAAAAAAACTATTAATGTATCCATACTTTTCATTTTGAATTTTAACATTTATTTCAATAAAATTATCTTCATCCGCTTTATTTAAATAATTAAGTGAAAAATACTTTATCCTGTCACTAGATATCTCTTTATCTTCATATATCTGACCTATCACATGCTCTGATATTTTGGGAAATAAAGTATCAATTAGCACAGTCGCTGATTTAAACTCATAATTATCAATGTTTTTTTGTATTTTAAAATTTGGAAAAACTTTGTTTATTTCCTCAATATCACTAAATGTTTCCTCCTGTTTATATATTAAATATATCTCATCATCTATATTGACAAACTTATACTGCCCAAATTTTAGTTTTTCTTTTTCCTTATCTATTTCCATCTCTTCTCTTTCTTTATCATTTTGAATATGTTCTGTAATAGACTTTTCTTCATTATAAATGTTAAATAACTTCTCAACATTCAAAATTATATAATCAAAAAGTGTGTCGCTTATTTTATTTAAATACTCAAAGTCTATTTTATCAGTTATATCATTTTCTGTATGTATAACATTAACATTTGAATCACTTAAATTAATAGATGGTATATTTTTTTCTGAAAAAGAAATATGGTCACTAATATATGCACCTTCTGTTTCGATTTGACATTGATAACCATTTTGAGTAAAAAATCTATCAATATCATCTATAAGATAGCCACTTACTATACCATCCCCTGTTATAAGTAGCTTGTCTCCATTTTTATACCCAATACTATCGATATTTATATTATAGATTTTATCATATCTATGCAATATTTCATTTACAAAAGCCCTACTGCCTTGTAGATTAAATTCTTCACCATTAAAAGCACATATAATTATATCATAATCTAATTTATTCTTTTTCGAATATTCAATTAATTTTTCTGCTAAATTTAACAAAACTGCCACTCCAGAACTATTATCAACAGCCCCGTAAAACACTTTATCAGCAACAGCCCCAACATGATCAAAGTGAGCCGAAATAACTAATGCGTTTTCATTATTTCCCCCTTTTATAATCCCGACAATATTATTCGCTTCGATTTTTTCTTTCTTTAAATTGTATTTTACTTTCACTTTGCAATTTCTATCCTTTATCAAATCATATACTCTTTCACTTATTTGAATTATTGGAAAGCCGCTATCTCTGACAACTATATATTTGTTAAAATTTTTTTTCTTTATTAAAACTGCTTTGGCTTTGTTGAATATTTTTTGCAAATCAGCTAGATTATCTAATACTACAACTGAATTTTGAATATTTTTATCGTTTATATCGAATGTAGAATTACCCTCTATAGTTAAATTCGCAATCATATTTTGAGGTAAAAAATCTTTGCCATATATTAGCTCTTCTTTAGTATTATTATCAAACTCTAAAACCATAACGAATTTTTGATTTTTTGGATTATAAAAATTATGCTTATATGGCACAAAAAAACTATTGTCTTTATATTTTTCTAAACCAATTTTTTCAAAGCTTTCAGCTAAAAATCTTTCTACTTCTTTATTATTTTCTGTACCAGTTAATCTGCCTTTAAATTTTTCTGAAGCAAGATATTCAATCGTTTTTTCTATGTCTGTTTTTTGGTCGCTATTAGTCAATATATCTTTGTTTGTACAACCTATTGTTAATATTATTGAAAAAATTAATATAAACAAAAAAACTTTTCTTCCCACATAGACACCTCACTTTTATTTACTATATTCCCCTTTTGCTATATTCCCTTTTTTTGTATTGACATATATTGTTTGTATGTGTTAAATTAATGCATATAAAGTAATAATTGCCTCTTATGGTAATTATAAAAGAAAAGGCAATTAAATGCAACATTTTTTTAATTTGTTTTATATTAATTAAAGGAGATTATAAAGGGAGGTTTGTTTATGGTTAAGAAAATATCATCTTTTATTTTTATCGTAATTATTTTATTAAGTCTAACAACTGTATATGCTGAAAAAGATACAAATAAAGTTACTCCAATGTATATACCTTGTGATTATTGGGAAGGACCACACCGCTTACATGAAGGCAGAAGTTGGGTTGATCATGATTTTCAATATCAACATAAGCATTACACCTATGATGAATATGGAGGAATAATTGGAGAGTATTTTGATTGGGTATGCAAAAAATATAGGGTAACTGAAAAATATTGTGCTTGTGGTTACACTGAAAAATCTTCTTATTATATAGGCACTCATTGCCATTAAAAGTATTAATGTTGCATTTACTGCCTTTTCTTTTTTTATAAACACCAGTTTACAAGATTAATTAAGCCACAAAGTCATTGTATATAAAGTTTTTAACGCATTTGGAAACTACAGAATAAATTTTTCTATTTTCGAGCGAAGATACGAAACTATCAAAAATTAATTCTTTTATTACTCTTTCTGAAATCATTCGTTTTATAACTTGTGGGCTTTCAAATTTGTAATCAGAAAATCTATTACTGATAAAGGGTAATACTGAAACAAAAGTAAAACTTATAGCTATTAAGTTTATAAATCTTTCTATAGCTTCTTTATTCCTTACCATATATTTACCAAATGACCAGAAAAATTTTTGCTGATAAAATA
>NZ_FQXO01000146.1 GCF_900129995.1 Caloranaerobacter azorensis DSM 13643
CGCTTGTTTTATATTAACTATGTGGAATGTAAAGAAAACAACAGAAATAATCATACTATACAACAAAATATGTTTTATATTAACTATGTGAATGTGAAGTTTAATCTTATCAAATTAGATTGAGGTGGTGATTAAAGTGGAAAAAATAAAATCTGTTCAATTGTTAATTAATCAATTTTCTTTAATTATTGCGACAATATTTTTTGTTGTTTCATGTTTGTATAAAAATTTTTGGCTCATTTTAATAGGACTTGGGTTAATCTTATATACTTCTGATAAGATAAAAAAATCAAAGGAGAAATAATTATAAAACGTGAGGAATTAATTAAACTAATTCAAAAAGAAACAATAAATTCAAAAGAAATAATAGATTATTTAGGTATCAGCAAACAATGTTTATCAAATTTAAATAATTCTGATAAATTTATTGCTGTCAGAAAAGGGACTTATTTAATGTAAAAGATTATGAAATTAAAGTTACTGTATTGCCTTTTTATCCTTGGTGTAGAACAGTTATTGCTTTATATTTTGAAGATGACTATGGACAAGAGGCAAGGATGGGAAATTTATCATGTTCTAAATGATATGAAGTACAAGGAGTGATATACTAAATACGTAGATAAAGTGGAAATATAAGAAATTAAGAAACAAATATCTCTGAAAATTAAGTAAGATAAATATCTACTTAAGTATAAAAAAGAAAAATATGAGGAGTATTTATAAGGGCATAAGCGTTTTAAGAGTTACAGTAATCGGATAAGATAAAAAGGAGAAATATATAAACCAATTAATTTAAATATTATTTTAATGGAACTCAAGAACTGGTTAAGAAGTATGCTGGAACTAGAGAATTGGTAATGACTAAAGATAGAACTAAATAGAATAAATAAAAGATTATTACTTTCTATAACAAGGTTATAGATATTTATATAGATGAAAGTGGAAATGAATTTAAGACGAGCAATTTTAAAATCCATTACAGTAAAAGATGAAAGTTTAGAGGATATTCTAAATATAGAATATCAATAAGTTATTAAAGATAATGGAAAAGCTAAAATATACAGAGATGGTAATGGTATATTTCCTGTATTATCAAGTGAAATAGAAAAAGTTGAATTATTATAATCACCAGTTTACAAGATTAATTAAGCTACAAAGTCATTGTATATAAAGTTTTTAACGCATTTGGAAACTACAGAATAAATTTTTCTATTTTCGAGCGAAGATACGAAACTATCAAAAATTAATTCTTTTATTACTCTTTCTGAAATCATTCGTTTTATAACTTGTGGGCTTTCAAATTTGTAATCAGAAAATCTATTACTGATAAAGGGTAATACTGAAACAAAAGTAAAACTTATAGCTATTAAGTTTATAAATCTTTCTATAGCTTCTTTATTCCTTACCATATATTTACCAAATGACCAGAAAAATTTTTGCTGATAAAATATTACTTCTATATTCCA
>NZ_FQXO01000125.1 GCF_900129995.1 Caloranaerobacter azorensis DSM 13643
CTATCGCCCTAAAAAATTTTCAAGTGCTAAATTTCTGATAAATTATTGAGCATGATACAAGAGTATTTTAGTAAGAAATATCATAAAGTAAGCCTTTTAGTTCCTTATAGTGATTTAGATATAATGTCAAAATTTTTTAATGCATCTAAAGTAGAAGAGTATATTTATCAAGAAAATGGCGTTTTGATAAAAACTGTATTAGACGAAATAAATTATAACAAGTATTCTAAATATTTAATTGAAAACAGGGATGATGCTATATGAAAAAGAACGAACTTACTTGGAGTAATATAAAGAAATTAGAGGATTATCAGATAACTTATTTACTATATTTAGAAGGTAAGAGTATTGAAGAAATTTCAATTATTAGAAGAATGTCTAAGGAACAAGTTCAAAGACATATTTTAGAATGTAAGATTGAGTTAAGTAGAAATACATCAGAGGAAGATTTACTAATTAAGATAATTAGCTTAAATAAAAGGGATAGGCTTGAATACCTGAATATAATAGATGAGTCTGAAAGAGAAATGTTATCAATGGAAATATATAAAAGATATATAAAGTTTAAAAATCCTGAAGACAGAATGATTTTAATTTGGCTAATAGGAGAACTCAAAGATAAGCGATTATTACCATTTATTAGAATGGAGATTAGAAGTAAGTATGTAAATTTGAGGAGATTATGCTGTTCGGCACTTGGAAAAATTAAGGATGAAAAAACAAAGGAATGGTTAGAAGAAGCGTTAGAAGATGTAAACCCTCAAGTTAGACAATATGCAGCAAAGGCTTTGAAACATATAGGTGATTTAAACACAATTAACAAACTGAAAAAAATAGTTAAAGATAAAAAAGAAAAAGATTATGTAAAAAAGGCAGCTTATGATTCTCTAATAAGTATCGAAATGAAATTAGTTGATTAATTTTTTAGTATTTTCAACTATCTTAACTAATTTATTATATGCTAATATTGTACCATAGGCAACTATAGGTCGACCGAATGTAACCAGATTGAGTCGTCTTGAGCTGAAGCCTCCTATTTTCATTAGAAAATTTACACCATCCATTGTACTCACTAATAATAGTTCGTTTTTATTTCCTCCAGCAAGTTCCCATGCATCTTTTATTGCAGGTATTATAAGGTGCGGTACAAATTGTCTGCTTAAAGTAAATACTTTATGTCCATTTTCATCTATACCACGGAAGATTATTTTACCTTGGTCTTTTTTATTTAGTGTATCAAAATATGATAATGATAATATATCTTTTAAACTGGGTTTTTTATTATTTGGAAGTATGCCAAGATGAATTGCAGATGCTATTGCAGATGAATGAGCTCCACCTACACAATGATAAATTATATACATTTAATCACCTCATGAAAAATTAATACAAATATAATTTTCCCAAATTTTATAAAAATAATTATATAAATTAGGTTTTAAACATAAACTAATTATAAAAGAAAATTTCAGAATTATATTGAAATTTAAAATTTTTTAAACTATAATAAAATTAAAAAGCGGGAGGGAATACCAATGCTGTTTAGAAACTGTGCTGGTGGTGTAGTATTTTATGGCGACAGAGTTTTTATTTTAAAAAATGAAAAGGGTGAATGGGTATTACCTAAAGGGAAAATTCGTGACGGTTTCCTAGCGCATGAAACTGCTGTAATTAGAGTCAAGGAAGAAACAGGGCTTGAAGTTTCTATTATATCAACTGCTGGGGAAACTAGTTACGAATTTTTTTCTATAACGAGAGGAAGGCCTGTTTGTAATGAGATAATATGGTATATTATGGAGGCTAAAAATGAAGATTTTGTTGTAAATAAAGATGAAGGTTTTAAAGATGGCGGATTTTTTGATGTTGAAGATGCACTTAAACTGATTACATATAGTCAGGATAAGGCTTTAGTTAGTTTATCGTTTAAAAAATATCAAAAACTAAGAGATAGACAAATAGCTTATGTATAGGGCAGTTATTGCCCTTTATTTTTTTTATTTAAATGATTATAATTAAAATAGCTAAAAGAGCTAAAGTTTGAGCATAAAGGGGAGAGGCATAATGAAGAATAGATATAGAACATTACATAAATATGGTGAAGATGAGATTATTATTAACAAATCTAGATTTATTGGATATGCTAAACCTATAGACAGTGAACAAGAGGCAATTGAATTTATTAATGAAATAAGGATTAAACACAGGGATGCAACACATAATGTGTATGCTTATGTTTTTGGTGAAAATAACAACATACAAAGATATAGTGATGATGGAGAACCTACTGGAACTGCAGGAATACCGGTTCTTGAAGTTATAAAAAAAGAAGACTTGAGGAATATTGTTGTTGTAGTAACTAGGTATTTTGGTGGAATTAAGTTGGGAGCTGGAGGTTTAGTTAGAGCTTATACTAAAGGAGCAAAAATCGGTATTGAAGCCGGTATTATTGTTGAAAAAGTATTGTTTAAAAGAATAAAGGCGAGGATAGATTATACTCTATATGGAAAAGTTGAAAATGATTTACTTAAAGGTGGCTATATTATAGATAATGTTACTTATGATACGGCAGTAAATCTATTTATCTTATGTGAAGCAGTTAATATAGATGAATTAAGAAGTTTACTAGTTGATATAACTAATAATAGAATACAAATTGAAGAATTAGATGAAGAATATTATTCTGTTAAGGATGGTAAAATAATTAGATAAGAATATTTAAGTATTCAAATTTAAAAAAGTTAGAGTTATAATATACATAGGTAGGGTATATATTATCTGAATAGGAGGGAATATAATTGGATAAAATTGAAATGAATAAAAAAGAGATGTTAGAGAAGAAAGTATGGGCGGTAGTAGGTGCTACAAATAATAAAGAAAAATTTGGCTACAAAATATGGAAAAAGTTAAAAGACAACGGATATGAGGTTTATCCAGTAAATCCTAAATATGATAATATTGATGGTGAAACTTGTTATCCTACATTAAAGGATTTACCTAAAATTCCTGATGTAGTCGATTTCGTAGTTCCACCTAAAGTAACGTTAAAAGGTATAGATGATGCAAATGAACTTGGCATAGAATATTTATGGTTTCAACCGGGAACAGCAGACGAAGAAGTTATTGATAAAGCCGAAAGATTAGGTAAAAAAATAGTTTTTTATGATTGTGTTTTAGCAGCACTAGATTAGTAAAAGGTTCCAAAATGGAGCCTTTTATTTTTTGTGTGCCGGGCATGCGTAACAACTAGGTGGTGA
>NZ_FQXO01000115.1 GCF_900129995.1 Caloranaerobacter azorensis DSM 13643
ATAAAGGAGGAAGAGGAATGGCAAAGGCAAAATTTGAGAGAACAAAGCCACACGTAAACATAGGAACAATAGGACACGTAGACCACGGAAAAACAACATTAACAGCAGCGATAACAACAGTATTAAATAAGAGATATGGAACAGGAGAAGCAGTAGCATTTGAAAATATAGACAAAGCACCAGAAGAAAGAGAGAGAGGAATTACAATATCAACAGCACACGTAGAGTACGAAACACCAAATAGACACTATGCACACGTTGACTGTCCAGGACACGCAGACTACGTAAAGAACATGATAACAGGAGCAGCACAAATGGACGGAGCGATATTAGTAGTATCAGCAGCAGACGGTCCAATGCCACAAACAAGAGAGCACATATTATTATCAAGACAGGTAGGAGTACCAAAGATAGTAGTATTTTTAAACAAAGCAGACATGGTAGATGACGAAGAATTAATAGAATTAGTAGAGATGGAAGTAAGAGAATTATTAAACGAATATGAATTTGACGGAGACAACACACCAGTAGTAGTAGGATCAGCATTAAAAGCATTAGAAGATCCAGATGGAGAATGGGGAGATAAGATAGTAGAATTAATGGAGAAAGTAGACGAAACAATACCAACACCAGAAAGAGATACAGACAAACCATTCTTAATGCCAGTAGAGGACGTATTTAGTATAACAGGACGTGGAACAGTAGCAACAGGAAGAGTAGAAAGAGGAACATTAAAAGTACAAGACCAAGTAGAGATAGTAGGATTAACAGACGAACCAAGAACAGTAGTAGTAACAGGAGTAGAGATGTTCAGGAAGATGTTAGACGAAGCACAAGCAGGAGACAACATAGGAGCATTATTAAGAGGAGTACAAAGGGACGAAATAGAGAGAGGTCAAGTATTAGCTAAGCCAGGAACAATCACACCACATACAAAATTCAAAGCAGAAGTATACGTATTAACAAAAGAAGAAGGTGGAAGACATACACCATTCTTCAATGGATACAGACCACAATTTTATTTTAGAACAACAGACGTAACAGGAACAATTAATTTAGAAGAGGGCGTAGAGATGTGCATGCCAGGAGATAATGCAAGATTTACAATAGAGTTAATCACACCAATAGCATTAGAGGAAGGATTAAGATTTGCGATTCGTGAAGGTGGAAGAACTGTAGGAGCAGGTGTTGTTACTGAAATTATTGAATAATAACAAAATCTTCAATTTAAATAAATTTAAATTAAAGAAGATTTTGTTGAAATTTATTACGGAAATTATATTCTAAAAGGGATATAATTTCCTATAAATTATAAAAGGCTAGGTCCTTTGGGCCTAGTCTTTTTTAAAGAAAATTATAAAATATAAATATTTGGTAAAATTTTTAGCAAAGAGTATAAAAAGCTGTGTAAGGAAATAATATCAGTGGATATGTTAAGTGATGCAATCAAATTCAAATAAAAGATTTTGATATTGACATAACTTACAAATTATGATAGTTTATATTAGTGGTATAGTTTAATATTGGGTAGGTGTGCCCGAATAGAAGGAATGGTTCAATTCATATATATATTTACTGTGGACTAGGAGGTGTTGATAGTGAGAGTAAACATTACATTAGCTTGTACAGAATGTAAACAAAGAAATTACAGTACAACTAAGAATAAGAAAAACAATCCTGACAGAATAGAGATGAAAAAATATTGTAAGTTCTGCAAAACTCATACAATTCATAAAGAAACTAAGTAGTATCAGAAGGAAGTCTATATATTAGATACTTTAATTTTTAGTTTATGTTTTTTATAAGTTAAAAAAATAGGTAAGGGTGTGAAGCTGATGGCTGCTCAGACAAGTGCTGGTAAAGGCGCAAAAATTGGGGGGTTCTTTAAAGGCGTTAAAGCTGAATTGAAAAAAGTAAGCTGGCCTAATAAAAAACAGCTTGTTAACTATACGACTGTTGTTTTAGTTAGCTGTGGATTAATGGCTTTATTAGTTTGGCTTCTTGATACGATAGCACATCAACTATTGAAATTTATATTAGGTTAAATAAGGATAAAGGAGGGAAGGACCTTTTAATAGGTTCCCGAGAGCTATGACAGATAAGTCTGATAAAGCTAAATGGTATGTAGTTCATACTTATTCAGGTCATGAGAATAAAGTAAAAGCAAATATTGAGAAGCTAGTAGAAAATAGAGGTATGCAGGATGTAATATTAGAAGTGAGAGTACCTACCGAGGAGCATATAGAAATTAAAGATGGAAAGAAAAAGGTAAAAGAGAGAAAGATGTTTCCAGGGTATGTTATGATAAAAATGGTAATGAATGATGAAACATGGTATTTAGTTAGAAATACGAGGGGAGTTACAGGGTTCGTTGGACCTGGTTCTAAACCCGTTCCATTAACAGATGAAGAAATTAAGATGATGGGTGTGCAAGAACCTTTACCACAAATAGGAATTAATGTTGGTGATACTATTAAAGTAATAGCAGGACCATTTGAGAATTTTATTGGGACTGTTGATAGCATAAATTTAGAAAGACGAAAATTAAAAGCATATATATCTATGTTTGGTAGGGAGACTTTAGTTGAACTTGATTTTGAACAGGTAGATACATTATAATCATGTATTAGATATGTCAATCAAGCTAAATAGCTTTATAATAGATATTTAGTGTTAATGTGGGAGGGAATAGCCCGCATAACCACAATTTAACAAGGAGGTGTAACAACAATGGCGAAGAAAGTTATGGCTGTAGTTAAACTACAAATCCCAGCTGGTAAAGCGACTCCAGCACCACCAGTAGGTACTGCATTAGGACCACATGGTGTTAATATAATGGGATTTTGTAAAGAGTTTAATGCGAAAACTGCTGATCAAGCTGGTATGATTATTCCAGTTGTGATTACAATTTACCAAGATAGATCATTTAGTTTCATAACAAAGACTCCTCCGGTAGCTGTATTATTAAAGAAAGCATTAGGAATAGAGAAGGGCTCCGGAGAACCAAATAAAAATAAAGTTGCTAAGATATCAAAAGATAAGATAAGAGAAATTGCAGAAATTAAGATGCCAGACTTAAATACTGACAATATAGAGTCAGCTATGAGTATGGTTGCTGGTACAGCAAGAAGTATGGGAATTGTTGTTGAAGAATAGTCGGCAAGTGGGAGGTACTTGTTAGACCGTTAATACCACAAGGGAGGTTGAGAATATGCCAAAAAGAGGTAAAAAGTATCAAGAGAGCTTAAAATTAATTGACAAACAAAAATTATATGATCCAGAAGAAGCGATTGAGCTTGTTCAAAAAACAGCTAAAGCTAAATTTGATGAAACAGTTGAATTATCAGTAAAATTGGGAGTAGACCCAAGACATGCTGATCAACAAGTTAGAGGAGCTGTTGTTTTACCACATGGTACTGGTAAAACAAGAAAAGTTTTAGTTTTTGCTAAAGGTGAAAAGGCTAAGGAAGCTGAAAATGCAGGAGCAGACTATGTAGGAGCTGAAGAATATATTAATAAGATTCAAAATGAGAACTGGTTTGATTTTGATGTTGTAGTTGCGACTCCTGACATGATGGGTATGGTAGGTAGACTTGGTAGAATATTAGGACCAAAAGGACTTATGCCAAATCCAAAGTCAGGTACAGTAACATTTGACGTTGCAAAAGCAGTTAAAGATATTAAAGCTGGTAAAGTTGAATACAGAGTAGATAAAACTTCTATTGTTCACGTTCCAATTGGAAAAGTTTCTTTCGGCAGCGAAAAGTTATTAGAAAACTTCAAGACTATTATGGAAGCTATTATTAAAGCTAAACCAGCTGCAGCAAAAGGAAGATACTTAAGAAGCGTTACTGTTTCAAGTACAATGGGTCCAGGAATAAAAATAAATTCGCAAAAATTAATGGACTAAAAATAGTTGACAAGATATTATTTTGCTGGTAGAATTATATTGTTATGATTGTAATAGATAATTTAATATTTTAACCGTAGACAGTAGGTACTCTTGTGAGTTTAAATTTGCCTACCGAGGTTGTTTTTTAAGTGATAGGAAACAATAGCCTCTCTGTGTCTACGGAGAGGCTTTAATTGTGCTTAAGTTTCCGCAATAAGGAGGTGGACCTGGATGAGTAATAAGATTGAACAAAAAAAGCAGATAGTTCAAGAAATTAAAGATAAGATTGATAGAGCCCAAGCAGTTGTGTTAGTTGACTATAGAGGGCTAAATGTTGAGGAAGTAAATGAATTAAGAAAGAAATACAGAGAAGCTGGAGTAGAATATAAAGTTTATAAAAATACTCTAATGAGATTTGCATTTAAAGAAGCAGGTTTAGAAGAGTTCAATAACTACTTAACAGGACCTAATGCAGTGGCTTTTAGTTATGACGATCCAGTTTCAGCTGCAAAAGTAACAAGTGAGTTTGCTAAAGAACATGATAAATTAGAAATCAAAGCAGGTATAGTTGATGGAGAGATTATTGATATAAATAGAGTTAAAGAATTAGCAAACTTACCATCAAGAGAAGTATTAATAGCACAAGTACTTGGTGGCTTAAATGGTCCTATTACAGGATTTGCTAATGTTCTTCAAGGTACTATTAGAAAGCTAGTATATGCTTTAAATGCTATAAAAGAAAAACAAGAAGCTTAAATTAAGAATTAAAATGAAAAAAGAAAAAATAATGGAGGGATAATAAATGGCAAGTGAAAAAGTGACTAAGTTAATTGAAGAAGTTAAAAATTTAACTGTATTAGAATTATCAGAATTAGTAAAAGCATTAGAAGAGGAGTTTGGAGTAAGTGCACAAGCTCCAGTAGCTATGGCAGCTATGCCAATGGGTGGAGCAGCTCAAGCAGCTCAAGAAGAAAAAACTGAATTTGATGTAGTATTATCAAGCGCTGGAAGCCAAAAAATCAAAGTAATCAAAGTAGTTAGAGAGTTAACTGGATTAGGATTAAAAGAAGCTAAAGAATTAGTTGACAATGCTCCAAAGACATTAAAAGAAGGAGTATCAAAAGAAGAAGCTGAAGAATTAAAAGCTAAATTAGAAGAAGCAGGAGCTAGCGTAGAAATAAAATAGTAGACTAAAAATACTCCGGTATTTACCGGAGTATTTTTTTTCTATATAACTTCAATTCGTAATATGAAAAATTAAATTCATCTATGCTATACTAAAGCTAAAATAGGATCAAGGAGTGATTGAATCTCTTCGCTACAAGAACTATACAATTTTATAAATTCTAGGAAGTTGAAGATTGCAAAGTACCTACCCCTGTAGATTATTACTTTCTTTTCTTTTTTACATACATACTTCTTTATAGCTACTGGTAAACTTTTTTTGGCATACTTTTGCCCTTCTTCTGTGTTTTTGTATATTTGAAAATACATATATCCTATCAATAACATAACTATATGAAATACTATAAAGTTGTATTTTGTACTTTTAAAATCTTCTAATTTCCAAAATTCTTTTATTTGTCTAT
>NZ_FQXO01000068.1 GCF_900129995.1 Caloranaerobacter azorensis DSM 13643
TCCCGAGGCTATCCCCCTGCATAGGGCAGGTTCCCCACGCGTTACTCACCCGTCCGCCGCTTTCAGTACTTTAAATCCCCCGAAGGTTCATTAAAGCACCTACCCGCTCGACTTGCATGTGTTAGGCACGCCGCCAGCGTTCGTCCTGAGCCAGGATCAAACTCTCAAGATAAAAACTATATACTCAAAAGAATCCTGCTCCGCACTGTTCAGTTTTCAAAGACCAAATCTGTTTTTCTGTCGACTTTTGCCGCCGACTCTTAATACTATAGCAGATTTTTTTATCCTTGTCAACTACTTTTTTTACTTTTTTTACTCTGCCTTTTCTCAACGGCAAAAAATAATTTACCATAAAATTTTAATTTAGTCAAGAACATTTTTAAACTTTTATACTATCGTGAAACAATAATGAATAAAATTATAATAAATATCATTTCTCATCTTTGTATTTATTATTTTGGTTTTGGGAAAACTTGTACATATAAAATTATTTGTCAGGAGGATAAAGCATGTTCTTTCAAATCAATCATAATAAGAATAGCATAAATTCTTTTTCTCCTTATGCAGTAAGTGAATTTAGTAAAATTATTTTAGAATATTTAAACAAATATTACAATAAAAAAAATTATAAAGAACTAATTATTGTATGTATAGGAACTGATAGATCAACTGGAGATAGTTTAGGTCCTTTAGTAGGTTATAAACTCTATCCTTTCTTTAAAAAAAATAACAAAGTACATCTATTTGGTACGTTAGATAATCCTGTACATGCAAAAAATCTTAAAGAAAACATTAATTTTATAAAAAGTACATTTGATAATCCTTTTGTAGTTGCCATAGATGCTTGTTTGGGGAATATTGACAGAATAGGTTATGTGAAAGTTGAAAAAGGACCATTAAAACCAGGAGCTGGAGTAAATAAAAATTTACCTGAAATAGGTGATATTCATATAACCGGAATAGTAAATATTAGCGGATTCATGGAATATATTGTACTACAGAATACTAGGTTAAGTATTGTAATGAAAATGGCAGATGTCATATCAAAATCTTTTTACTTAAGCTATATTCAATTTTATAAGAATAATATACAAACAATACATAAATAGAAGCCCATCATTTAAATAATGGGCTGTATAATCTATTATTTATAATGTATTCTATCTCTTGTAACGTTTTACCAGTCGCATTAATTAAAAGCACTTCATTACCACCGCTCATTTCAACTCCTGTATTCATATTAATAAATTTATCTATATAAGGTACATTATAGCCATCAGCCATATATATTACTGCCTCTACTTCTTTATTTTCATTAATATCATATACTTCATAACCTCTGCTCTTTAAACTATACTTCAAATCATCAAGCCCATTCTGAATTGCTATCTTTTTTACCATAATGAAACACCCCCAGAATACTTATTCAATTTTAGTATCCTCTGTGAGGGTGTTTTTATGCTTATTTTTTATATATTTCCTAATTTACTTGAAACACCATATTCCTTAGCCATTTTTATAGCCTGTATTTCTTCGTCTGAAAGTGCATATTTAGATTCTCCATTAAATATAGGTTTTGCGTAAGTGTTACATTCGTTTCTACCGAATAAACTCGATATTACAAAACCATTAAGATTATCGTCTAATAAGGCTATTGAAAAACTTAAATCACTACCTACATCATTAAAAGCATTATATCTCACAAACCCTACCCTTTGTACCGCAAATTTTAACTTGTTATTCAATTTCTCATACATGTCTTTTATAACTTCTGCCTCTTTTTTCATATCTTTAACTTCTTCAATATATTCAAAAATTAAATCTTCTAAAGAATCTTTATCAACACCTTCAACAAGCCTATTATATTTTTTGGTAATCGAAGAAATTCTTATCTGACTAATAATATTTAATATTAATAAGATTATTACTCCAACTGTTAGAAAAATAATTATTTGATTACTATATTGTGCTATCATCTCTTCCATAATTTACAGACCCCCTTTATGCTACGATACAGTTAATATTCGTTTATTACATTTAAATTCCTTCAAAATTTATATCTCTTTTGCTATTTCTCTCACTGCTTTTACTGCATTTTCAATATCTTCATGTGTATTAAAATAACCGATACTAAATCTTACAACTCCTTGTTCGAACGTACCTATTGTCTTATGAGCCAAAGGGGCGCAATGAAGTCCCGGTCTAACTGCTATGTTAAAAACTTTATCTAGAATATAACTAACTTCAGATGAATCTTCTTCACCAAGATTAATAGATACAACAGGGGCCTGCTTACTTACATCACAAGGACCATAAATTTTTACTTTGTCTATCTTTTTAAGTTCTCTTATAAAGTGTTCTGTTAATTCCTCTTCGTGTTTTCTTATATTTTCAATGCCTGTTTTCAATATAAATTTAACTCCTGCTCCCAATCCTACTATTCCAGGTGTGTTTGGTGTACCACTTTCAAATTTATCCGGCAACATTTCAGGCTGTATTAATGATTCAGATTTACTGCCCGTTCCTCCCTCTTTCATTTCCACTACATCTATTCCATCTCTTATATAAACTCCACCTGTTCCCTGTGGTCCTAATAAACTTTTATGTCCAGGAAATGCAAGAATGTCTATATTCATACTCTTTACATCAATATCATAAACTCCAGCAGTCTGTGCTGCATCCACCATGTAAAGCAAACCATTTTCATGTGCTATCTTACTTATTTCATCTATAGGAAATAAAGTCCCAGTAACATTAGAAGCATGAGTAGTAATTATCATTTTAGTGTTTTGTTTAATATTTTTTTCAATATCATCTATATTTATCATTCCGGTCTTATCACATTGGATAATAGTAGTTTCAACTCCTATACTTTCTAATGCCTTAAGCGGCCTTAATACTGAATTATGTTCCATAGAAGTCGTTATTACATGATCTCCTGATTTTAAAATTCCCTTAATGCCAAGATTGAGTCCTTCAGTAGCATTTGACGTAAATATTATATTCATTGGATTCTCAATATTAAATAACTTACTTAAAAGCTCTCTTGTTTCATAAATAGCTCTGCCAGCCTTTAAAGCTAATCTATGCCCTGATCTGCCTGGATTAGCTCCAAATTCCTTCATAGATTCTATCATAGCCTGATAGACTTCTTCTGGTTTTGGATATGTAGTTGCAGCATTATCTAAATAAATCAATCCATTCACCTCCAAACTAAATAACAATTTAATTATAACACATCTACTTATTAATTAAGACTTAAAACAAATTGCTTTTTATGTTCCGTTCTAAATCAATATTTTCTTTAGCAGGTACTATATAAACTAAATAATATACTATAGGAACAATAACAGCTCCTCCTACAATATTACCTAAAGTAACAGGAATTAAATTTTTCACCCAAATTTGTCCCCAAGTAGTTTCAAGCCCTAAAAATTTACCAAGTGAAATAAAATACATGTTTGCAACACTGTGTTCATAACCTGATAAAACAAACATCATAATCGGGAACCAACATGCAAATATTTTGGAAATTACATCCTGTGCTCCTGTAGCAAGCCATACCGCTAATACAACTATAATATTACATAATATGGCTCTTAAAAATGCTTGATTAAAGGCAAGTCCAATTTTCCCTGCTGCAATTTTTGTAGCTAATTGAGTTGCTGGAGTATCTATTTTATACAAACCAGATTTTACCACAACAGCAGCTAATAATATCGAACCTATAAAATTTCCCAAATAAACAAAAAACCAATTTTTTAACATTTGATTTAGAGTAATCTTTTTGTCCATCAAAGCTAATGTCATAAGATTGTTTCCTGTAAATAATTCAGCACCTGCCATTACAACTAACATAAGTCCTACAGGAAATACTGCAGCTCCCATAAATTTCATAAGTCCGATATCAACATTCTTTAACGTTTGCATAACAGTAATATCTGCTTGTGCTCCAAAACCTATAAAAATACCTGCAAAAATACCCAATAAAATCATTTGTAGAGCTGATAAATTAGCTTTTTTTATACCTGCATTAATGGTAGCTTGAGCTATTTCTGACGGTGTCAACATTCTCTTTTGCATTTTAATACTCCTTTCCATTCGTTATTTTTTGGTGATTTTTAACCCTTCGATTACTTAAGGTAATTAAAAAAACATAACTTGAAAAATTTTATTCTTATATACTCTCTTAATATTAATTATATTATTAAGATAATATGAAGTAATATAATTTGTTAGAAATTTTAATATTTTTTAATAATTCGAAATATAATATTAGCTTTATTTCAGTTATTTCTTACTCATGATTATTTAATTATAGCCATTTCATTGCCCTGGAAATATTTTTATATATAAAAAAAGATCCGTTTAAAACGGAACTTATTTTTATATATTTTTCTTTTTCTATTATAATATTCTCCTCATAGGTACTCTAATAACAATACTACAAAAAGAATGGTAGCCCTGATCCTTTTGCGTTTCAATTCCTTATAGGTACTCTAATAACCGATGATTATAAAGAAACTGAAAAAGAGTTTGAATTGTTTCAATTCCTTATAGGTACTCTAATAACCGACCCAATATGGTTAGCAGAACATTTCCACATATGTTTCAATTCCTTATAGGTACTCTAATAACATTTTTAAAGAGTGTAAGCAGTACAGAAGGAAATGAATAGTTTCAATTCCTTATAGGTACTCTAATAACTTAACTCGCTTGTATCAACTACTACAGAAAAGACAGAAGATTTGTTTCAATTCCTTATAGGTACTCTAATAACCCATTACATATATTGATAATACCACTTTTCTGAATATTAGTCAATTAACTGATTTCTTACATTAATTCCTACTAATATAGTAGGAGTTCGCCGTTCTATATATTGAAATTTACACATTCTTTACAAAAAATACAATGTCGTCGATCCCCAGGGGTTTTTACACTACTGAAGGTCGACGACATAATAATCGTAAAAAAATAACCCTAGCATTCAGCTAGGGCTATAAATTTATTTGCAATCACAAAAATATTCTTTATATTTGTTTTCTTCATCTACAGGATAATTCTTTCTTTCTACATAATGAGTATGAAGTAATTCATGAGCTTTATGACTATTAGGTTCTCCTAAGAATTCCTTGTAAATCTTCTTAATCATTGGATTTTCATGAGATTTTCTTATCTCTTTAGCTTTATCTTCATCATATAAAGCCTTCGCTCTTTCTTTCATTATATCTTTAGTCATTCTATCTTTTGCACTGACATGTGGCTGTCCTCCACCAGTTACACAACCTCCAGGACAAGCCATTATTTCTATAAAGTGATATTCTTTTTCGCCTGATTTAATTTGTTCTAATAATTTTCTAGCATTACCAGTACCATGAGCTACTGCTACTTTAACTGCTAAATCTCCTAATTTAACTTCTGCCTCTTTAATACCTTCTGTTCCTCTAACTTGTTCAAAATCAATATTCTCTAATTCTTTTCCTGTTACAACTTCTGCAACTGTTCTAAGTGCTGCCTCCATTACCCCACCAGTAGCTCCAAAGATAACGCCGGCTCCTGTTGATTCACCTAATACTTCATCAAAATCTTCGTTTGGTAAATTAACAAAGTCTATTCTTGCCTCTTTTATCATTTTAGCTAATTCTCTTGTAGTTAATACATAGTCAACATCTTGATAGCCTGCATGAGATAACTCTTCTCTTTGAGATTCATATTTTTTAGCCGTACATGGCATTATTGATACTACTACTATATCCTTTGGATCAATATTATTTTTCTCAGCATAATATGATTTTATAATTGCACCTAACATTTCGTGAGGCGATTTACAAGTTGATAAATTATCTAGGAATTCTGGATAGTAATGTTCGCAGAATTTAACCCATCCTGGTGAACATGAAGTAATCATTGGTAACTTTCCACCATTTTTTAACCTATGAAGTAACTCATATCCTTCTTCCATTATAGTTAAATCTGCTCCAAAATCTGTATCAAATACTTTATCAAAACCTAATCTTCTTAAAGCTGCTACCATTTTACCAGTTACTCTCGTACCCATTGGAAGCCCAAATTCTTCTCCTAATGCAGCTCTTACAGCTGGAGCTGTTTGAACCACAACATGTTTATTTGGATCATCTATTGCTTCCCAAACATAATCAATTGATTCTTTTTCTCTTAATGCACCAACTGGACAGACAGCAATACATTGTCCACAATTGATACATGGTACATTTCCTATACCTTTATCAAAAGCAGGTCCTACAACAGTCTTAAACCCTCTATTTGTAAAATCCAATACACCTACTGTTTGAACATTTTGACATACGCTTACACATCTACCACACAAGATACATTTTTGAGGATCTCTAACTATTGATGGTGATGAAGTATCTACAGGTGCTACAGTCTTCTCACCTTCAAATGGTATATCTTTAACACCTAACTCATCTGCAAGAGTTTGCAGCTCACAATTTCCATTTCTTGTACAAGTTAAACATTCTCTATTATGGTTTGATAAAAGCAATTCTAAAGTTGCTTTTCTTGCTTCTCTAACTTTTTTAGTGTTTGTTCTAACCACCATACCTTCTCTTACTGGAAGTACACATGAAGTCTGAAGATTTCTAGCTCCTTCAACTTCAACTAAACACATTCTACATGCCGCTACTTCATTTATCTCTTTTAAATAACATAAAGTAGGAATATCTATACCTATGCTCCTTGCCGCTTCAAGCACAGTATAATTCTCTGGAACTTGAATTACCTGATTATCTATAGTAATAGTTACTTTTTTCACTTTTCACACCCCTTTTCTACTGATATATTACTACTTCTTCACTATAGCATTAAATGGACATTTTTCTAAACAAGCACCACATTTAATACACTTATCTTGATCTATCACATGTGGACTCTTTCTTTCTCCTGATATCGCTCCTACTGGACATACTTTAGCACATACTGTACATCCTTTACATAAATCTTCTTGAATATGATATGAAAGTAGAGATTTACATGATCCAGCTGGACATCTTTTCTCATTTACATGCGCTTCATATTCATGTCTGAAATATTTTAATGTTGATAATACTGGGTTCGGTGCTGTTTGTCCTAATCCACATAATGATGCTGATTTGATAGTATTAGCTAATTTTTCTAACTTCTCTATATCTCCCGGTTCACCTTTACCGCTAGTTATCTTCTCTAATATCTCTAACATTCTCTTTGTACCAATTCTACAAGGTGGACATTTACCACATGACTCTTCTACTGTAAAGTCTAAGAAGAATCTTGCTATATCTACCATACATGTGTCTTCATCCATTACTATCATTCCGCCTGAACCCATCATCGAACCTAACTCTGTTAATGTATCAAATTCTATTGGTGTGTCTATTAGGTCCGCTGGTATACATCCTCCTGATGGTCCTCCTGTTTGTACTGCTTTAAATTTCTTTCCGTTTGGTATTCCTCCACCTATTTCATATATTACTTCTCTTAATGTTGTTCCCATAGGTATCTCTACTAATCCTGTATTGTTTATCTTTCCTCCTAATGCGAATACCTTTGTTCCCGGTGATTTTTCTGTTCCTATACTTCTAAACCATTCTGCTCCTTTTAATATTATCTGTGGTATATTTGCATATGTTTCAACGTTATTTATCAATGTTGGTTTACCCCATAGTCCTTTGTTCGCTGGATATGGCGGCTTATTTCTTGGCATTCCTCTCTGTCCTTCTATTGATGCTATTAGAGCTGTTTCTTCTCCACATACGAATGCCCCTGCTCCTAGTCTCACTTCTATATCGAAATCAAATCCTGTTCCAAATATATTCTTTCCTAATAACCCTTTCTCTCTTGCTTGCTTAATTGCTATTTCTAATCTCTGTACTGCTATTGGATACTCTACCCTTACATATATATATCCTTGATTTGCTCCTATTGCATATCCCGCTATTGCCATTGCTTCTAATACTGAATGTGGGTCCCCTTCTAATATACTTCTGTCCATGAATGCTCCTGGGTCCCCTTCGTCTGCGTTACATAATACATATTTTTGGTCTCCTTGAGCTTTAGCTGTGAATTCCCATTTTAATCCTGTTGGGAATCCTCCACCACCTCTACCTCTCAATCCTGAATCTTTTACTACCTGTATTACTTCCTCCGGTGTCATCTCTGTTAATACTTTACCTAATGCCATGTATCCATCAAATGCTATATATTCGTTTATATCTTCTGGATTTATTACCCCACAGTTTCTTAATGCTATCCTTTTTTGTTTTTTATAGAATCCTACTTCGTTTATTGATTTTATTGTGTCTTCTTCTACTGCATCTTTATATAATAGTCTTTTTACTATTCTTCCTTTTAATAAATGCTCTTCTACTATTTCTTCTACATCCTCTACTTTTACATGACTATAAAATGCCCCTTCTGGATATACTATTACTATCGGACCTGCTTCACATAATCCAAAACATCCTGTTCTTACTACTTTTACTTCTTTGTCTAAACCTTTTTCCTTTATTTTTAATTCAAATTCATTTTGTATCTTATCTGAACTTGAAGATGTACAACCTGTACCACCACATATCAATACGTGTGCTCTATAGATGTTCATTTCTTTACCTCCTTTACATTATCGGCTTTGATTGTTTCACGTGAAACTTTATTTTTCATATGCTCCTATTGTATATTCTGTTACCACTTTTCCATTTACTATATGTTCAGCTATTATTCTCTTTGCTTTCTCTGGTGTCATTTCTACATATGTTACTTTTTCTTCTCCTGGTCTATACACTTCTACTATTGGTTCTAATCTGCATACTCCTATACATCCTGTTTGTGTTACTATTACATCACTTAAATTTCTATTTTTTACTTCTTCCAATAATGCCATTAATACTGGTCTCGCCCCTGCTGATATCCCGCAAGTAGCCATTCCTACTACTATTCTTGTCCCTTCTTTTTGCTTTCTTAAATCAACTTTTTTTAATGTTTCTTCTTTTATCTTTTTTAATTCCTCTAATGATTTCATCACTTCACCTCCAAATTTTCTAACTATGATATTCGCCATTAATCACTTATCATACATTTTTCGTTTTCCGATCCCCATTATCAGTCTTAATAATAATTTATTTATAAACTGTTAACCGCAAATTATAGACCGCTGACCTCTAATTCCCAATTTTATATTTTTACCTATTTCTTACTCCATATATTTCTTCAATATCGCTGGTATTTCGTCTGCTTTTAGTCTTCCATATACATCTTCATTTATTGTCATTACTGGTGCTAATCCGCATGCCCCTATACATCTTGTCGCTTGTAGTGAGAACTTTCTATCTTTTGTAGTTCCTCCTACTTCTAATTTCAATTCTTCTTTAATCTTGTCTATTATCGCTTGCGCTCCTTTTACATAACATGCTGTTCCTAAACATACCCCTATCTGATATTTTCCTTTTGGTATTAATGAAAATTGTGAGTAAAATGTGGCTACTCCATATATTTCTGCTAACGGTATGTTTAAACCTTCTGATATCATCCTCTGTACTTCTATCGGAAGATATCCAAATATTCTCTGTGCTTCATGTAATACTGGCATTAATGCTCCCTTTTTTCCCTTATTTTCTTCAATCACTTTTTTTAATTCTTCAATCTTATCTTTGTTTTCTTCCCAATTAAATTTGAATTCCATTTCTTCCCCTCCTTGAGCTTATTAGAATAAGTTTTTTTAACTACTCACCATTTCTCATATAAAAGTGAGTATTCTTTAAGACTTATACACTACAAGCATAACTTCCCCTTATATCAAAATAGATATTGAATTTACAACGCTCTAATGATTTATACAGGGAAGACAATGCTTGTTTCTAACTAGGTTGTAAATAATGTTTATTTCTTTTTTGTAGACGATTTCTATGATGTAATACTTCTCTTAGGTATTATTCGTACTTGTTGTAATTTACCACTAATTTTAGTTGTTAATTTTTGTTTATTCATTATTTTAGGAATTTTTATATATCTATCTTTTGACTTACAATTTTGATTAGTAAAGATAATGATATTTCTACCATTTTTCTTCTTATATTTCGAAAGTTTTAATCTGCCTAAATGCTCATCTTTATTGTTATTCCATTCTTCAATTGATTTAAAGAATGATCTCCAGTTTTGGTCTAAAAGTTTTAGTATCTGCTGTAATGTTTGTATCATTAGTGATTTGTAGGTTCCATGGTCTTTTATTATTTTATATTTTATAAATGTCTTTATATCTTAACCATCTTCCATCATTGATAATTTCTTGTCTTATAAGATAATTAGCATAGTTGTACAAGCTTTTAGATTTAAAACATAAATCGTCGCAATATTTATAAAGATCGAGTTAGCTTTATTTGACGCTGCTTTACCCTAATAACTTTCATTACTCATCTTCCTTTATTAGTTCAATCATAAATACTTTTTCATCATGTTCATACATTCTATTTATATTGATACATTATAAGATAATATGAAAGCAATATTGTTTATTGAAAATTTAAGTATCTCTAACAATTTATAATAAAATATTCACTATATTTTATAAAAAATAATGAAATTTCATATTAGTTATTTAAATCAGAATTTTGTTTAAAATATTTTGTATACATAATAATAATAAATATCTACTAGATTATAAAGGAATTATTAAAATTTTTAATAAAAATTCGTTAATTTTTTAACCTTTTTTCACAATATAAACTCTTAATTATTATACATTTATATCAGCCTATTATCAACTTTTTTAGCACAAAAAAAGCTGTTCATTAAATAAAATCAACATTTCAAAAATATTTTCCCTTTTCTTTTTTGTTGCATTTTTTTAATATTTAATACATTTTAAAATTCACAAACTTCATAGACGCTTTTATATTGAAAAATTTGTTAACAAAATAATTTATCTATAAAACAATACCTGCATATTTTTTGTAATATCTTATTATATAGCTAAAAAATAACTCTTAATGTTTCACGTGAAACATTAAGAGTTTAAAATTATATCTAATATTCTATCTAAATCATCTTGATTATAATATTCTATCTCAATTTTTCCTTTCTTTTTCCCCTTAACTATCTGTACTTTAGTCCCTAAAATCTTCCTTAACTGTTCTTCTACATCTAAAATGAATATATCTTTTTCTGTTTCATTTTTATTTTTTTTCTTTCTTTTCCCGTCTTTTTTTAATTCTTTAATCAATTTTTCAGTTTCTCGTACACTTAATTTCTTCTCTATTATCTCTTTAGCAATTTTAATTTGTATATTTGAATCGTTTATTTGCAGCAATGCTCTCCCATGTCCACTAGTTAATTTGTTTTCTAAAATAAAATCAATTACTTGCTGACTTAAATTTAATAATCTCAATGTATTAGTTATATAAGGTCTACTCTTTCCTACAACAATCGATATCTCATCTTGTGTAAGATTATAATTCTCCATCAGTCTTTTATAGGCTATTGCCTCCTCAATTGGATTTAAATCCTTTCTTTGAATATTTTCAACTAGAGCAACTTCTGCTGATTTTCTATTTTCAAAATCTTTTACTATACAAGGGATTTGTTTAAATCCTGCTATTTTTGCCGCTCTCAATCTTCTTTCTCCAGCTACAACTTCATATCTATCATCAATTTTTCTTACAATAATAGGCTGGATTAAACCATGCACCTTTATTGACTCGGCCAATTCATTAAGTGAATCTAAAGTAAATTTACGCCTTGGTTGCTCTTTACTCGGCTGTATTAATGACACATCAATATTTATTACTCTGTTTTCACTATCATTTTCAATATTATGTAAAGGTTCATCCGGTATCAAAGCTGCAAGACCTTTTCCTAATCCTCTTTTCTTTTTCGTCATTAAATCACATCCGTTGACTTATATCTATAAAAACATTATAGAAAGCAACGCATACCTATAAATCTTTATAGATTTATAGATCTTATTCGATACTTCTATTATGAGGCTATAAGCCTACATAACTCGAAGTCGCTTTCTACTTTTATAGGATTGCACAGCTTTAAATTAAGCCAACGGTTTTCACCTCCTGCTTTGTATCTCTGCTGTGCTTTTTTACTGCCCAATATACATATATTCCTCGCTCCGTTTAAATCAGCATTGATTATTTTATTTACAACTTTGTCTTTGAATAACCCTCGTTTAACTCGCTTCCCATTTAAAGCATTAGTTAAATCAAGGTTATATTGTAGTAACTTTTGCATTATTTTTATATCTTCTGTTAAGCT
>NZ_FQXO01000034.1:0-10640 GCF_900129995.1 Caloranaerobacter azorensis DSM 13643
ATACGTTTCAATTCCTTATAGGTAGTCTATAAACCCATCACTTATATTGATATTACTATATTTAAAAAATTTTGTCAATTATTAATTTTTTGCGTTAATTCCTACTAATATACTAGGATTTTACCCTTCTATATATTGAAATTTACACGTTTTTGGCAAAAAACAAAAAGTCGTCGATCCCCGGGGTTTTTTGCACTACTGGAGGTCGACGACATTTTGATACTATACCTTATATACTTCTTCTAAAGTCTTTATAATACTTTTTATGATTTTTCTTCATTCTTCGTTCTAGGTTCAATATATCATTCTCTCCATATTTCTCATCAAACTTACCGTATCCTACATTAGTTTTTGCTCCAATACCTAAATCTAATAAAATTTGTCTAAACAATTTCAGCTTATCAAATGAATTAAGTATACCATCATTCAAATCAAAAGAAAATTTAAAAACAACATCAGGTAATATTTTTATAAACTTCAATGGTATCGGATTTTTTAAAGGATTATTATAATGAGGTGTTATATAATCATCAGCTAAAAATTTTCCATCATTTCCTTTTACCTCGTGTATATAAGCCTCATAAAAAATATCTTTCAATCCCTCAATAGTACCTATTTCAAATATTTCATATTCTAAAAGATTTACTAATAAATCATCGTCCGATAAATTATAGTTTATATAATTTTCTTTACCATTATCTTCAAGATTCTTTTTAAATTTCTCCAATTTTTCTTTTTCAAAATCTATTTTGTTATTTTTCAAAATTTCTAAAATATATTCTCTATGCTTAAAAGCACTTCTCAAAAGTCCCTTCACAGTTGAACCGGGAATAATAGGCATACCTGTTGTATAATCAAAATAAAATCCCATTTTATAGCAATCTTTATCTTCTTTATCTTTATTATCTTTTTTATCGTCATTATTAATATCATGCTGATACCCTATTCCTATAATCATTCCAGGATAGATAGTTTTCAACCTAAAACAATATTTACCATAAGGTGCATTATATCTCCCTTTAAATTCAACCTTAAGTATATCTCTATTCTTCTTATGTATATCTTTTAATTCAAATTCTAATTTTTCGTTTATATAATAATGTTTGTTAAACAAAAATCCTAAATTTGGAATATTCATAATCTCCCCCTATTCTAATCAAACTAATTCATATGTTCTTATAACTTGTTGTAAAGCTATAACTATGTTAATAATTTCCTTTCTTAAAATTTTCTCTTCACTCTTATTCTTGAGCAAATATTGAAACAAACTATTCTCTTTCGTTTCTTCGTCTAATACCTTCAATATTATTTTCATCAACTTTCTTCTATCTTGTTGTGAATTTGCATTCTTGTTTTCAAAAAATGCAACAGCAGGTAACAATCCATTTTGTATAATACAAGCTCCAAAAGAAGAAATATATCCGTTGAATTCTCTTGGAATTCTTCCTTCATTATCAACTATATTATCTTCACTATTAATATTATCTAAAACCTCCATACATTTAACAATATAATGACTTATTCTTCTACTACTCATTTGAATCACCCACTTTATTAATACAACATAAACCATATCCTATTGATGAATTAGCTCCAATTTGTATCATTTCTTTTGTTATTAATTCATCAAATTCATCCGAATATTTATCTTCCTTAATTATTGGAATAAAAAATTTTGTCTCTCTAGGCACTATTTCTTCAAACCATAAATTTTTACTTTCTCCATTCTCTAGTTTATTTCTTGCGATTACTGGCAAATTTTCTATAATTTCCTTAAAGTTGGTATCACTAAATATAGCTATATCTCTACCTAAAATTTTTTCCACATTATCTAAAACAGTTTTATCCATTTTAACATATTTACCATAATAATCTTCTATAACTGCATCCTTTAATTTTTCATCAAATATTATTACGTTCGAATCATTAACATCTATTTTAGATAACTCTTTCAATGAATCTATAATTTCTTCATTCATTTTAACATCAAATAAAGAAAACTGTTCAATAAAATTCTTAAGTATAGGCACAGTTGTAGCTCTGAAAAACTGTTTTTTATCGCTTCTAACTGGATAAACTAAAAGTTGTGCACTCAAGAAATTATATTTACCTGCTTCTTGTTGTGTTCCGAATATAAAATTAATAATTTCATCATCTTTCTTCTGCAATTTTCTTTCAAAATACTCCCTCAATGCTCCTTTAAAACTTGAAGAATTTATAACTGGAAAACCTGTAATAATATCACGCTGAACTAAATTATCTACTATTCCTAAATTAGTATCTCCACTACCTACATGCATATTGGTAATAGCTCTAATTAAATAAATACTTGTTTTTCCCATTATATTCCTCCTTTTATATATACATATTTATTATATCCTATTTTTCTTAAATTTTCATATTTTTCAATTCGCTCTTCTAATTCTTTTAAATCTATAGAATATAAAACCGTTCCTCTTTTCAAAAATTTATATTTTTTACTTATTTTTTTTAGTGCTTTATTTATATTGTTTATTCCTTTTTCATAACAAGTTTCTATATTCCTAAAATTTTCGGTATCAGCTATAGCAAAACCACAATTTTCATATGGGTTATCTAAATACGTATCGCTTAATAAAATAACTCTGTCTATCGTTCTATATTTATCATCAAACTCAACCTTTATTTCAAAATTATCTGTTTTTTTCTCAAATTTAGCTCTAAAAGCCGATTTCTCACCCCCAATATATAATATACAATCTTTAATATGAATATCAGAAGATAACTCTAAAATAAATGCAAACTCATACCCATCCTCCAACTTAAAAAATTGCTGCTTATAATATCCTCCATCATCTTTTGTTATATGAGAACCTTTTTTAATTCCTATTCTAATTTTACTAACAAAAATTTTGTTTTCTGATACTATTTCTTTTGTTTCTATATTTAAAAAATCTCTTGTAATACCTTTTTTATGATCATAACCTATTAATTTATATACTCCATTTAAACATATATTACTTTTAAAAGTTTCCTTTTCAAATTTAAAAGGAGTATAATATTTCTTCCTATTTATTTCTTTACAAACTTTTTCATTATGATCAAACGGAGCACTAATAAAAAATTCACCATTTTTATATATAAACACATTCGATATACTCTTTATTACTCCAAAATCCTGCTCTTCAATATAATTAATTTTGAAACTTTCTTTACCTATAATTTTATTTATATTTTCACGTTCCTTATCTGTATAACTCCAATCATATTTATACAAACCTTGCTGTATCAATATTTCTTTTCGTAGAGCTCCTAAAATTGCAGTCTGTTGTGGAAATATATTTGATCTTACAAAATAATTTGTTGTACCATCTTTACTATCAAATGTGATTTCACCACCAAAGAAATAATAATCTAAAGGTTTTAAAGTTACAAGATATTTACTCATCATCTCCCACCTTTTCGTTAAGAAATGAAATGAATTTCAGGCAAGAATGAATATACATGATAAATTCAGAAACCTTACTATTATCTTCTTTTTGATCTTGTTTACATAACTCATCCATTTCCTCGTATGCACATTCTATAAATTCACGCACTTTATCTAAATAATCATATTTTCCCTTATATGTATCTTCATCAAAATTATTTATAAAATAATTTTTCAGCCTATTTTTATCTTTTTTCTCCAAAATCCTCTCAATTATAAAATGATCTCTCATCAATTTCTGTTCAACAGCCCTAATATAATCTCGTCCATCTTCATCAACTGCAACATATTTTAATAAATCTTTAAACTTCTTATATGCATTTCCACTTTGATTTAATACAGCTCCAAAAACATGCCCACTATGCTTTAATACATTAAATGCAACTGCATTCTTCTCTTGTTTTTTACCATTTATTTTTGCCTTACTAGACTTTGCCTGATATAATAATGTCCTTGCTTCCTCTAACGCTTCATAAAGCGGATATTTCCAATAAACTATAGAAACTCCAAAGGAAATACTAGGTAATTCATTTATTAATTCATCTGAATTACTAAATTGAAACTGGTTATGCATTATCTCATTAAATGCATCATATATTTCAGTAATAGTATCAAACACAGTTTTAATATTATCTCCATCTCTATATATAACAGGTGTAAAAAATAAACTGTCATCTCCACCAGAAAATATAAGCATCCCTTTACTTCTACAGTTAACAATATCAACAACTCTTTTTGAATATTTTAAAAGTCCCTCTGAAAATTTTTCAAATTCATCTATTGTCTTTAATTTTTTTTTAAATTCCCTCATATTGTCTCCATCAGCTTGTACTACTGCAAAATACAAATAACTTTTTTTTGAACCATTTTCTTTTATTTTTTTGTCAATCTCTTCTTTTGATTTTTTATCATCTAAATCTAAATGATCTACTCCTAAATCAGCCAATGCTATATGCATAACCGATTTAAATTTATTTGAACCGTTAGATATAAAATAATATTTTAAATATTCTTCTTCAAAACAGTCTTCTATCAAGAAACTATCTTTGATATTTTGATTTTTTAAAAGCTCTATAATAAAATTAGTTTCTTCAATTCTGACAAATGATTTTTTCAATTCTACCTGATTTAAAAGCTCGTCCATACGATTTATAATAACATTCACTTCTTCATCCGGACTAAATTCTTGCTCAACATAATATATCTGAAAATAATCTTTCAAATAGCTCTTCACTTCATCCAAATCATATTTTTCCCTACTCTTTTTATTTAATTCATTTACTATTTTATTCGCTAAATCATTTAATTTAGAATTTATAATTTTACTAATTTCATCAAAATCATTATCATCTTTTGCTTCAAATATACACCTATCGTGAAATAATCCAACGTTATTCTTATTTTCAAAAAGTTCTTTATCATCCGTATAAGGTATTAAAAATTTTCTACCACCATCCATCGATTTTATATCTTTAATAATATTTTTCATAAGATATGAAAATATATAACTACTTCCCCAAAGCTGACCCGTGTCTTTAGCTAATGATAATGTATCAATTATAGGTCCAATTGTAATCCCTATATATTTAGCCACTCTGTTCACCCACCTTTACTATCGGTTTTGATTTAGCACCCTTAAGCATTCTTAATGTATTACTCTTCTTTTCATTATCTTCTTCTATTTTCAAATCATTGAACCAATCAGCAAATGCAAATAAAAATTTAAAAATATTAAATTGCTCTTTACTAGGAATTTCTATTTTTTCGCTTTCATTTTTATATTTAAATTCAAATTCCGCCCCATAAATCTCATCTGGTATTTCTTCAGGTATAATTATTAAATAGTCATCAACAATCTTAAAAGTTATTGGAGATTTGAATCTCTTTATATTTTTATTATATACATTAATTTCGCCCCTTCTCTCTTTATCTTTAAAATAAAAAGAATTACAAATTCCTAATAATCCTCTAACATAATATTTCTTTTGATTATCTTTTTTAATCCTAACACTCTCATTAAAAAATTCTTCTTTTATCATTCTTTTTTCATTATCTATCCCTTTTCCTTTCATATATTCAAATAAAAAAGAGTTATATTTCTTATAGATACTTTTATGATTTATTTTACATTTAAATTTTATTCCTGACTTCATCATCTTATATAATATGTAAACATACCGCATTAAATCTGAATATGTTTTTCCATCATATTTTATATATAAAAATTTATCATATACACTTTTCACATCGGCTATTATATCCTTCTTATCTTTTAAATAAAAGGAACCAAATCCTTTATTTTGACGTAATCCAAAATTTGTAACCGCAAAAAAACGTGAAATATTCTCTTCTATCTTGGTTAACAAGTCTTTATGAAACGAAAAAAATTCTAATATAATTTCATCATACATTACTGCTTGTTTTTTAATATTTTTTCTTTTTTTATTCTTTTTACCTTTTTTAGTGTTTTCATTCATTTTTCTAATATAAAAAATTTCAGGATAAGGCTCTTCTAAATCGATTATTTGTTCATGCCCTTTAGCTATTATTTTTAACTTATAATCAAATGCTTTATTACTTTCACCATCTTCTTTTTCTTCTATTTTTTCTATATCGCCTATTAAATATCTCTTATATTCTTTAAAACTTTTAAAAACATGTTTTTTAAGAAACTTATCTAATTTAGGTTTTAATTCTGTCGCTCTTAAAGTCGCCCCATGCTGATTCCCCTGAAAATGTATCAAAGGTGTATGCTGTTTCAATTCAATGACAAGTTTGGGCATATACTATCCTCCTTCGGTTTATTTGCTTTTTTCCTCACTTTCTTTATTATTCTCAATAAATTTTTTAAAAATTAAATTTGGTATCCAATAAAGAAATACTGCAAACCAAATAGCAAATCCAAATAACGAAAATAAATGACTACTAAACGTCGGTGAAGAAGTAGTCAATAAAGGAATACCTAAAGAATTCATTACTTTATTTATAAACCACTGGAAGCTGATATCTTCTAACTGTTTATTAAAAATATTCATTCCTAGTAACCCTGTAATAAATGTCGGTATTATAAACTTTGCATTAAGTTTTTCTATAGTCTTCAATGATTCACTTGTTCTATTTTCTTCCATTAATGTCGTATACTGATGAAGCGAATTTATCTCTTCACCCAAATTTTTTATATCTCTATCGATATTCATACATTTAATAATTAAATCATATATCTCAATTCCCTGTTCTTGTGCCGTAACTTCTCTAAAGTATAGTCTATTAACAAATTGTATATAATTTTTATGCAACACGCTAACTTTTTTAAATAAGTCTTTACTCTCTTCTAATACCGAAATTCTTGAAATTTCATCTGAAAATCTTAATATAGCTGCTCTTTGTGCTAAAAGAAGCGAGACCATTTCATAGTACATTGTAGAAATATGAGTTTCTAAAAATGTTCCTTCTGAATTCGTTAAACAAACAAAAGAATATCTACTTGCACCATATAATGTGCCGTAATTAATCCATCTATCATATGTATGTTCTCTTAAAAGATTTTCAAGCATATCTTTACTTTGGCAAGAACTTCCATTTCCATCAACAAAAATATATTCATGCCAAAAATCCGAAGTCAAATAATTATACCTTTCTTGGTGATCTAAACCTTTTAATTGATCAGCCAATAAATCATTCACATACCAACAGATTGTAAACATTCTATCGTCTATTATCGGTTCTATCTCAACTTTGCCATTATTTCTCATATTTGGATTTTTAATTACAAAATTTTCATTAAATAGCCCAGTAATAGTTTTAGAAATATAATAAGGATTTTGTTTCCAATCCCTTTCAAAATTTTCTTCCAATTTAATTTTATTATCGATAACTATTTCTAACTTATTTGCAAGAAACCTTCCCTTCGGTGCTTCTAACGACTCACATATACCAATATTCCCCGATTCTGTTTTTAAAAACTGGGGATATACTCTCCTACCGAAATCATTTATTTCAAGTATATCTTTTGAATCTTCAGAGTCATAATTTGATAAATGATAAGATAAAATCCCAATACCGGTTTCATATATCTTAAGTATAATTGAATCAATATTTAAACTATACAATTTATCCTTATCTGAAGATTTATCTTTATCTGAATTATATTTAATATATATATTATATCTATTACCATCATCACCTAACTTATATTCATAATTAAATACAGTTTGAGCATAAAACTCTTCTTTTTTACCACTTTCCCTTTTTACCCTGCTATAAATACTATTTCTAACATTATCATAAAAATAAACAAACTCATTATATTTTAAGTTGTCATCAATAATGAGATTTTTATATTCCCATCTTCCATCACGTTCTAAAGCTTCAATAACCTTTCTAACATCCGTAATATCATCAAAAGTAACTTTTTTATTTTCATCAACATTGTATGTCCATTTAAAAGGAAATAAAAAAATATGCTTACTATATAACTTCTTGTTTTCTCCCAACTTTTATCACCCCTTGCTCATATTTTTCATTTTATACTAAAAAATAACCATTAAATATATTCTTCTTTTTCTTCTTTTTTCCTACAACTTTTTTAAAAAAATTGTATTTTTCTACAAAAATTTTTTATTGTACTCTATTTGTAAAATCTTTTGACATTTCTCTTATTAATCGTACAAAATAAATATAACAGAATAAAATTCAATCTTTTATGTTACAAAATTATAAAAATTTACAAATATAAGTTGATAAAATATAAAATAATTGCTAAAGCATTCTTTAGATGTGAAATACATAGAAAAATAAACATACTATCTAATAAAAGTAATAATTATCATAAGAAATTTTAGATTTTGAACCTTGAAAAAACATAATAAACTAATCATGCAGGAAAATTCGTTAATTTGAGGGTATTTACTAACAGGCTTCCTAGAAAGGTTTACATAAATATTACTCTTCCAAGTAATAATAGAAATAGAAGATAAGGTAGTAGAAAATGGAGTAGTAAAAAAAGTAAATAAAAAAGTATTAGCATTTAAACCTTATTATGATCCACCATCAAATGACAAAGATAATTTAAGAATAACTACTGAAAGTTCAGAAGGAGAAAAATATTTTGGATGGTATAGAAGTGTAGGTTATGGATTATATGTAGACTTAATGGGTTCTCCTTACTTTGCAATAGATATAAAGTACGGACAATTAAGATCAATATACAAAACAAGCAAATCAAATTATAGGCAGTTAGTTTCATTAGTATATGAACCGTGGAATCCAAACAATGGTTCAAAATTCGTATTTGCTAGTAAGTATAGTGAAAAGTTTTTTGATTACTATAGAAGAACATACGGAGGAAAATACTTAAACAATTTAACTGATGATTTAGAAAAAGAAGAATGGAAAAACCTATTAGAATATGTAGCGTATTATATGAAATTTAATCCCGATTTAATATTTGCATTAGTAGAGAATGGAAAAAGAAATCCAGAACTGTCAAAAATGATAGATTATAACAAAATATTAATGGATATAAGAAGGATAAAGAACAATGCAAAAGACAAAGAAAACTTTACATATGTATATGCATTAATGTCTACAGAACACTACAAAGATATGGTATATACATTTTATAAATTTTTCTCATTAACAGTAGCACCATCAGAATATACTGCAGGAATAGCTTATTACATTACAAAAGAAAACACATACAGTTCATTAAACATTCCACCATTTAAAAATATATCAGACTTATTTATATTAAATGATGAAACAAGAACAGGTTTATCATATGTAGATGAAAATAACACAATAATAGTAGGCAAAAACATAGGAGAACAAAGTTTAGGTAAAAAAAGTGGAATAGAAATATATCCATACGAAGAAGGTTCTAGTACAATAGATGGATGGTGGAGAAGAACAAATCCAATACCAAAAGATAAATTAATACTAGAACCAAATAAACCTTATGTATTAAGAGCTTATTTAGGATATATAACAGAAAAAACCAAAAGTCAAGAATTACATCAAAACGGTTATGGTTTATCATTTCACAAAGATATAAACCTATATATGAATGTGAAATATACTCAAGACAAAATTGATTTAAATACGAAATCGAATATAGATATTAATAATGAAAGTAAATTTGGATATTATGCTGTATCAGTACCATTAATAGATCAGACATTAAAAGAAGATAGACACAAATCAAAAGAAGATTTTGATATGGATTTAGGAATAAAGAGATATGAACCTAGATATGGAATATATGAAGTAATATTCAAACTTACAGAAAATGGTTTAATGTATTTAGATAGTAATGGAGTTTGGAAGAGTGCTAATGCTACAGTTAATACAAATCTTTTCCCAGATGCACTTTCAAAGATAAACTACGATAAACTTGATTTAACACAAGTAAAAGGATATTACTTTGAAGTATTTTTATCACCTGAAAGAAACTATTATAAAGGAGATAAAAAATCTCTAATTGAAGCAAACTTTATAGGTTCACTATCAGGATTAGCAGATTCATATAAATATTTCTATACAAATGACAATCAATATTCATACAATGACAAAGCGGGATTATTTGCATTATCAAGTGATGGAGCAAATTCATTTGTAGCATTTGGAATAACAAATTCTACAGTTTCTTTAGGAACAGAAAAGTATAATAGTATTGTAATAGATAGAAAAAAAGAAGATGGAACATATGAGACAATAAAACCGAATTCAAGTTATGAATTAAAATTAAAGCAAGGAGATCTGATAAAAAATAAAGGCATATGTAAAGAGAAGTGATCTGCCGATGTATCCGAAAGAAGACCCAAAATTAGGAACGACAAATCCGATAAGGATAAAGGATTTTAGGTTAAAGCGGTAATCTATGAAACTTGATTTATATAATTCCTTCCTCATCAACCACATCTGATATTGTTTCAATCCTCAAATTCCTCACAGGTAAGCTATAAACGTAGGTTCAGGTTACAACTTAAATGAAGGAGATTGGACGTTTCAATTCCTTATAGGTAAACTATAAACTTAAAGAATTGGGGTTAAAATACGTTCCAGTAGTATAGTTTCAATTCCTTATAGGTAGTCTATTAACATATTAATAAATGGTTTTTCTCTCAAAAAAGAGCATGGGTTTCAATTCCTCATAGGTACACTATAAACTGTT
>NZ_FQXO01000034.1:13091-24375 GCF_900129995.1 Caloranaerobacter azorensis DSM 13643
TCTGTTTCAATTCCTCATAGGTACACTATAAACCCATCACTTATATTAATATTACTATATTTAAAAAATTTTGTCAATTATTGATTTTTTGTGTTAATTCCTACTAGTATACTAGGATTTTACCCTTCTATATATTGAAATTTACACGTTTTTGGCAAAAAACAAAATGTCGTCGATCCCCAGGGGTTTTTGCACTACTGGGGGTCGACGACATTACCATCTTGATATATAAGGCTCAAATTCACTCTCGCCTATTAAATGTTTTTCAAGCTTATATAATTCCATTCGCACAAGTCTTCTATATGATACTTTTCTTCCCAACTGTCTATGATTTATTGTCGTTTTTAATCTTTTATCAAACTCTTCTACAAAAACTTTTTTACCTTTATCTTTCAAAAGTATACCGCCCATATCTTCTTCAAAATCATTTTTAGTTATCATCTTCTTTGAAAGTAAAGTAAATATTAATCTGTCAATTATTATCGGTTTAAAAATCTCTGATATATCAAGATTTAAAGTGAAACGCCTAAAATTAGTAGCATGCAAATAACCAATTCTAGGGTCTAAATGAGTTTTATATATTTCTCCAAGCACCCGCACATAAAGTAGTGAATTTCCAAAACTTATAAGGGCATTTAGTTCATTTTGAGGAGGTCTTCTAGTTCTCTGATTGAATACAAAATCTTCATTGGAAATTATTTCATCAAAAGCTTTATAGTATGTATCTCTTATATTACCCTCTATAGCCATAAGTTCATTTACTTCATTACATTTTCTTATTTTCTCATAAAGCGAAATAATATTTTCCTCAATATTTTCCAAATCTTTGCCACGATTTTTATAGTATTTTATTACGTTTAATATATTCCTGCAGCTTCCTTCAACTATTTTTGAGGCTAAAGCTATTCGCTTATTCTCATCAAGATAATGCTCTGCCTGCTTTAATATAATATACCCTGAATTTAAATGTTCCCTCGGATAATATGTACCGACATAATAACCATAATGATTGAAAAAATGCAGTAATATTTCTTTGTGAGACATGAATTCAAGAAATCTCTTATTTAAATCTACTTCTCCAAAAATGAAAAAATCACTAACATCTTCTATAGGAATATACTTTCTTCCTTTTTCTGTTTCAAAGTATAAAGTATTATCCTTTCTTTTAAGTTGTCCGTCATTGAAAATATAAATAGTTTTTTTCATTTAATCACCTCATTAAGCCCAGCAAAATTCATTATAGGCACAATTTCTACAATATTTATTTTTTTCAGGTGCACAAGGTTTGGGTTCATAAATAATTCTTAAAATATCTTTTTCTACATCTTTAAGCTCTTTTATAAGTTCTTCAGTTAATATTATTTCTTCTCTTTTATGTTCTTTTGGAAACATTAATATACCAGTGCCTTCAATACCATGTTTTTTAAGTTCCCAAAGATAATAAGCAAGCTGCATTTTAGCACTTTCAATAAATCTTGAGCTCTTTTTTACTTCTCCAACTAAAACATGTCCATTTTTCTTGTTTATTACATCTACTTTTATATTTCCTAAAGAAATCTCCTTTTTTTCTCTTGCATACGAATTTTCATGGATAAATCTGCCTAAATCTATATATTGATTATCTTGATCAGGAGTTAAATTATGAGCCATAAGCCAAACTTCTCTTTTACAGATATAATAGTACCAAATAAGAGTACCATTTACTTTTACATCTTCCACGATTCCCACTCCCAATTTAACCTTTTATGAATAAAACTAGAAGAACATCGTTTGGTCATTATCTGTAATAAATCCATATTCATCAGAATAATAATAATCTAGATTTTCAATCGGTATTTTCCCATAAAATCTATCTCTCACAAATGGAAAATCTTTGATATTGATATTAATTACATAAGAAAGAAATTTCTCTTTAATCTCTAAAAATTTATTCATCCTTTCAAATCTATCTTTTATGTCAAATAATTCCTCATATTTTGTCCATAAATAAGTAGCCTCTTCATCTTTTTCAATAAATACAGGCATTATGTATAAACTGTTATTTTCAATCAATTTAAACTGATTATTAACTTCATTGAAGTTAAGTTGATTAATATCTTCTATAATTCTATTAGAATAATCATCGCTCTTATCTTTATTTATTTCTTCAAAATAATATTTTGAATAGTCAAAAAAGTCATGTTCGAATATATGAGAATTATCTTTTAATATTTTTTCTGTCTTGCTAATTAAAAATCTGCCATAAACTATGTTGGCAAATATATTTCTTTCTCCCTTTAGCTTGTAAATATAAACATTTCCTATATCTCTTTCATTATTTCTATTGCATCTCCCAGCACACTGCACTATACTGTCCCAAGGCCCTATATCCCTAATAACAACATCATTATCAATATCGACTCCTGCTTCGACTACTTGTGTAGACACTAAAATGTATTTATCTAATTTCTTTATTTCCAAAATTCTCTCCTTCCTATCTTTTGGTATTACTGATGCCGATAGAAAAATAACCTTTTTATCCGCAATACTTTTGATTTGTTTATAAACTTCTTGTGCCGACTTAACAGTATTTAAAACTATCATTATTTTATTTGCTCTTTTTATAATTGGCTCTATTTCATCAATAAACTCATCAATACTTCTTTCTTTTAAATCTATATTTAATTTTGTTCTTTTAAAGATTTTAAAATATTCTTTGGTATTTTCTACAAGTTCAACATCTCCTTTAAATATCAAAGGTTGAGTAGCTGTCATTAAAATAAAATATGTATTTAATACGTCTGATAATACTTCAAAACTCTGTCTGATTAATTTCCAATATTTATAAGGTATGTTCTGGACTTCATCAAGTATAACTATACAATTTGCAAGTTTATTAAATTTCAATAATTCACTATTCTTATTAGAAAATATACATTGAAGTAGTTTTACAAAAGTCGTTACAACAATTTTAGAATCCCATGTCTCTATTAAAAACTTACTCTTTTCTGTTTCAAAATAATCTTCATCATCTTTATACTCTACTTTTGATAAATAATGATGTTTCAACACATCTGATGTTCTATTACCAAATATTTTTTGAAATATTTCATAAGTTTGATCAATGATACTTGTAAACGGAAAAGTATAAATAATATTATAGTATATACCCTCTTCTTTATATAATTTTTCTCGCAATTTCAGTGCAAAATTTAAACTATTTAGTGTCTTTCCCATACCCGTTGGTAAAGTCAATGTGAATATTTTTTTATTTAAATTTTCTATTTTACTTTCAACATTAATTCTCGCTTCGTTTCTCTTATCATTAATAATATTCTTACATTTAGGAAGTTTTTCAATAAATTCTTCTAGCTTTTCTATTTTTATCTCTTTGCTTTTTTCTCTTTTTTTATCAAATATAACAGAAAATTTATCGCTATATATTAGAATTGAATAAAAATATTTTAATTTGAAATACTCTTCAATATTTAAAAGCATATCATCTTCATAGTAAATTACAGCTTCCATTTCATCGAATAGCTCTATAAATCTATCTTTAATCTCTTCACTTTTAACATATGGAAGATTAAATTTTTCTAATATCAAGTTTAGTTCTCTAAAATCTATTGTTTTTAACTGCTTGTCCAAAGTTTCCAATTGACTTTCTACTTCTATTTTTTTCATAGATAGTTCATCATACATATTTTGAATATTGCCATGATGTCGTTTTACTATCAAAAAACCTTTAAGTGCTTTATCTTTATCAAATTTTTTCTGCAAAATACTATAAGTAAATAAAGCTGACAGAAAGCCATGATTTTTAATAGAACCATGGCTTTCTATTTTTTTGATATAATCTTGAAAATACGATGTAGCCTTTCCCAAATCATGTCCTATTAGAATGATTTTTAAAAATTCTTTGTCTTCAAGAAATAATCTATTTTCTTCTAGTATTCCAATTCCACAGTTATAAACATTTTCAAGATGATCCACTAATAACGTTTCTGGATGGGATAAAAGTTTAAATGAATACAATTCTATCCCCGCTTTCTAATTTATAATACACAGGTATATTGCACATAATAGTTTTTCCTGTTCTCTCATATAATACACTTATGTATTCTGTTATCTCCCTTTTTTCATTCATTTCATTATAAACAGTATCCTTTAGATACTCTCTGCCATCTTGAATTTTTATACTAATACTTTCATCAAAAGGTATTAATGTATCTATTTCTACAAATTCTTTATTCTCAAATCTTTCTGCTTCAAATTCACCAATAAATTTATAATTAGCTATTAACTCTGATAAGCCTAGACAAATACTATAAATACATTTTTTATCAATCAATAATTCTTTTAAATTTCTATAAAGTTCATTATTTTTATGATAAAAATATATCCTAAATTTACAGTCCTTTATCACCTCAAGATTTACCTGGGTTCTATTCTTTATCTTACTCATATCAATAGCCTGTTTTGTATCAATATAATTAATTGGTATTCTCGTTTTCTTTATAGGATTTATTATTTTTATGGCTACTTTACAGCTTTTATTCTGAAAATATTTCAAATACTCACTCTTATCTATACCTAAAATTGCAGATACTAGTCCATATATAGCCGTTTTAGGAGGAAAAGAAAATGTCAAAGGTGAAGATGTAGTAAAGTATTTTCTAAAATGACCATAGTCTCCCCATACATCAAAAACTAAAACTTTCATATTACATCACCTAAATTATTAATTCATTTGCCTTTATTCCGATTTCTTCTAGTGCTTTAAATATATCAACACTCATATTTAACCTACTATCAACTTTAATTTCCACATCTTCTATCTTATCTTTATTTTCTTTTAATACTTTAATAAAATCATCAATGTTTAATATAAAATCTTCTACATCTCTTATTTGTTCATCTTCTTTGTCTGATTCTATTTTCATTGTTTTTAAAAGGTCTCCTATATGATAATATTTTTCTTTATAATTAATTTTCACTAATAACCTCGGTACTTGTCCTATTTTTGATCTTGAAATTAAATTCTTCGTTCCATTCCAAATTGCTTCTATAAGAAGCTTAACATCTTCTTGGGTAAGTTTAGTAATTTCTGCAGCCTTTTCATTTATAATTCCATAAAATCCTATAAATGAGTATGGAAGTATAAATTCTTCTCTAAAAGTCTTATTATCCTTATTCTGTCCTGAAGCAAACGCTCCTGTACCTTTAATTCTCTTGATTTTAACTTTATGTAAGCTTCTTCCCATAGTAAATTGAACTGGGCCTGTGAAAGTAGCTGAATCTTTATCTAACGGTATAGTTGCACCAAATAGCCTTACATCAATACACTTCTGTAAAATATTTTGTATAATATCTTCTTTTTTCTTTCCAAAATCTTTAGCTCTTGTTTTACCATCTTGTACTTTGCCTTGCTCATTTCTAATCTCTCTAACAAAAATTTCTTTGCCTAAATAATCATATAAATAATCTCTTATAGTTCTCTTAAGCCTTACATCAGTAACTATATTTATACCTGTTTCTTCGTCAATCCTTGGTTTATTCTGATCTATTGGATCACCATTTGGATTATTATCTTTAATATCGTATAAAAAAATTATTTCACTTCTATTAATCATCTTCATCCTCCTCCTTATCAGTTAATATAATGTGTCTTTCTAAATTCATACCTAATGAAAAATAGAATGGTATATCAAGTTCTGAAATTGTCCATTTTTCTCCAGCTTCAAGCAAATATTTAGATGCTAAAGCTTGTATATCTCTATAATATTCTGCATCATATTCTATAAACTTGTTTTGTATTTCTGGAAGTAGTCTTTTTATATCTTTTTTAGATAATCTTAATCCTTTTAACCTATTTATAAACGGTTTTCTCTTCTCTTTAGCATATTGTAAATTTAGTAATTTTTGAGCTAAAAAGCCTAATAAGAATACAGCTTTTTTATCGGGAGTAGTAAAGAAATCCATATTTTCATTAAATAAATTTTCAAATAATTCTTCTTTTGAATTATAATTAGCTATATTCCACTCCATTTTCTCCATAACTTTCACCTGCCTTTTTTCTTTAAATAAAACGCCTAATAATCTTAAATACATTAAAAATCCATACGATTTAATAGTTTCATAATAGAAGTATTTTCCTTCATCTTGATTAAATTTTTCTATAATGTGATTACAAATATGAGATATTATGAACTTATAATCAATTTCCTTATCAGAAAGTATAATATCAATAGTTTCAAGGAAATATCTATTGTATGTCTTTCTTGGAAACAGCGTATTTAAAAATGAAAAATTTACTTTAATATTCTCGCTAATCTCACTACTACTAAAAATAGAATTTATTTTTGTCATATTTTCGTATATTTTTCTAAATCTAGAAGGCAAGATTTCTTGTACATTAAGTTTGATATTAAGAGCAGAATTATTTACTTCAAAGAAAAACATATCGAAAGTCGCATAATCTTCCACTTTAGAAAGCCTTTTTATAATCACATCTTCTGCATTTTCATATCTGTCATCAATATTTCTATCATCTAATTTTGTTAGAGTTTTTAATACCTTATCCAAATTCTTTTTATAAAGAAGTTTAGGTATTAAATAAAAATCTCTTCCTTGAAACTTAAACTTTAAATTTTCATCAAGATATTTTTTACCAAGTTCAAGATTAATTGCACAATCTTCACAAACAGGAAAATTCCTCCACGAATCTAATTTCTTAAAACCACCTGCTACGTATCCTCTTTTATCTACAGTATAAAATTTAAATATGTTAGCATTACCAAAAACCTCTTCTTTCTCCTCTTTACAGATTGAACATCTTTTGTTTTTCCCTTTGGATTCTTTTTTATCTATTAGATAATAACTTTTTATGGCCTGTTTTTTAACTTTATCTTTAAATATTTCAAATTCGCCGATGTATTTTTCATCATACTTAACTGTCAATATATATTTGTTTTTTGAATCTATACTGCCTTTAATATCGTTTATTATCTTTTCTTGATTATCTTTTAATGTGTCTAATAATCTTTTTATTATATCTATTTCTTTGTGTTCTTTGTATTCTTTAATTGTATCTTCTAAACATTTTAATATTTTCTTATTAAATGTTTTTTCAGGTGCTGTTAATCTAGCGGTTGGTGTATAATCAGCTCCATTAGTCGCACCTTTTTTATATAGATATTTCAAAATAAAATCTTTTCTAAACTCGGCTATATTTATTCCTATGTAATCAAAATCTTTATTTAAAGTTATTTCTAATACAGTATTGTATATACCGTTATCATTTGGATTTTCGACAAATAATTCTAATACATCACCTCCATTTTTATTTATAATATCTTCTAGTCTTTTCTTCCCAAGCTCACACACTGCACTTAATTCCATCCCCTCACCTCCTTACACCTACTATTTCAAAGCATCCAAACCCTTGAGCGTTTTTGCTTCCTAATCCTGTATCATAAGCTAATTTAATCAATTCTTTAGAGCCTTTCATTATAAATTCACCTATCCAGCCTTTAATAATAAACCCTCTATAATTAGCTGATATCATTTTTATCTTTTCATCATTAACCGGTTTTATTGAAAACTCACATTCTGGCATATCTTTTCCATAGAAAGATTTATACTTTTTCTGCAAATTTTTGTATGCTAATTCAGAAAAAACCCCATCACCGGGCTTGTGATAAATTGTCTTTTTCTTACCATGAACATCTACTGTACTGTATGTAACCGTCGGAGATAACATTTTTATAACAATTTCTTCTTCTACTTCTGGATGAGAAAACACTTCTATTTTTTCTAATCTTATTTGAGTCTTCCCTAAAATGAGATCGTCTTTTTTAATCAATGTACTAGCAAAATCATTAACAAAATCATCTAGTATTGATGAAACTATTAATTTAATAGGAGATGAAAATGTTATCGTATTAGACTGCTTGTCCATTTTAAATTGTCCAAATATCCTTGAAAAAGTAAATAATTTAAAACTCCTTTTTTCATATTTATAGCCTTCATCATGTAAAAAATTTCTAAATGCATTATCAGAAATATTGTTATAAATAAATCCTTGTAAAATATGGTTGTAGTGTATTGGTAATACTAATTTGTCTTTGAATGAAAATTCTATACTCAATCTCATTTTTTGCCTCCTACAATTTTTATATTTTTATGTTTATATATTCTATTTTTTTCATAGTTTTCCTTCAATATTTTTCAAAAAATAAGTTAACAATTTAACAAAAATCGATAATTTTTTTCAACTTATTAATCTATAGAAATTTTTTCTAATTTTAAAGGAATTCACATATATTTTGTAGAATAGTATCATTTGTGTAGACTAGAAGGAGGGGTTAAATTGAAAATTGCAATAGTTGGTGCTGGCAATGGTGGAACAGCTATTTTGAAATCATTGTCAAAAATAGAAGGAATAAATATCGAAATAATCGTCGATACTAATTTAAATGCTCCCGGTATTCTATTAGCCAAAGAATTAGGTATAAAATATTCTGATTCAATAGACGATATAAACTGTAATAATTTAGACATGATTATTGAAGCAACCGGCGTTGAAAAAGTATCAAAACTTCTAAATGAAAAATCTAATGGCAAATGCAAAATAATAGATTCAGAAGGTGCATTCCTTATAATGACATTAGTAGAAAGAGAAACAAAAACATTAGAAAAATTAAATTCGCAGATGTCAGTAATTGCCGATACTTCTTCAGTTGTTCAAATGCAATTAGATGAAATAACATCTTCTATAAAAAACATACATAATATCAGCGAAAATCTATTAAATACAGCTGAAGCATCAAATAAGTACATAGAAAAAAGTGATAAAATTGTAAGTTATGTTAATAAAATAGCTCAACAAATTAAAATTTTAGGCTTAAATGCAAATATTGAGGCTGCTAGAGCAGGAGAGCATGGAAAAGGATTTTCTGTTGTAGCTAACGAAATTCAAAAGCTTGCTAATAATAGTGAATCTTTTGCAAAAGAAATAAATGAAATGCTAGTTAAACTAGCTAATGAAATAAGAAAAATAAATGGTGAAATAGATAATCTTAAAAAACTTTCACAAGTTCAATTGAATGCTTCAGAAACTGTAAGCTCGGCTTTAGAAAGACTTAAATCCGAAACTACCATATAATTTATATTCATATTCTGATTTTTTTCTAAATTTTAATAGCAATACCTAGAATAATATAGTATATATATTATATTTCTAGTTAATAATAAATAACCGCCCTATATCAGAATATTTTATAAATTACTGCCTTTTTTGAAGTTTTACTAATTGGTATATTAGGAGTACTATAGTGTGTGGGCCTAAAATGCACTATTTTAAAAAGTGCGTTTTTTTCACTCTTTCTATTGGATATATTTATTATTTTTGGCTTTATCTTTTATACAAATCATATCAAAAGAGGTGGTTATTTATGAATCCTTTTATGAGTCTAGGTATTGCATTAATTTTAGGTATATTATTTGGAAAATTAATGAACAAATATAAAATTCCTGCTGTCGCTGGATATATAATAGCAGGGCTTATAGTGGGAAAGTCAGGATTGAATATTGTAAATAGTAATATGATTGAAAAACTTTCTTTCTTAAGTGACATTGCGTTAGGTATAATCGCATTTAACATAGGTAGTGAATTAAAAATATCTGTAATTAAAAAGCTAGGTAAACCAATTTTTATAATAGCTGCTTATGAATCAATGGGAGCATTTATACTTGTAACTTTAGTAATGCTTTTATTAAGACAGGATATTGGTACGGCTCTAATATTGGGAGCAGTATCTTCAGCAACTGCTCCAGCTGCTACAGTTATGGTATTAAAAGAATATAATGCAAAAGGCCCTTTAACAAGTACTCTTTTAGGAGTAGTGGCTGTTGACGATGCAATATGCTTAATGATTTATGCGGTAGCTTCTTCAATCGCAAAAGTATTTATAAAACATGAAGTTGTTACAGTTTATAAGGTTTTAGTTCACCCAATTGCAGAAATAGTTTTATCATTATTAGCAGGCTGCATCGCAGGAATAATTTTAACTTATTTAATTAAAATATCTAAAAAAGAAAACGAAATGCTACCATTTACAACAGGAGTTATAATATTACTTATAGGAGCTGCTTTAAAGTTCCACTTATCTCCACTATTATCAGCAATGACACTTGGCGTTATAGTTGCTAATGTTTCATCTGATAGTAGAAGAGCTTTTTCTGCAATTGAGAAGTTTTCACCACCTATAATTGCAGCATTCTTTATACTTGCTGGTTCAAGACTTGATATTTCACTATTGCCACATATAGGTTTAATTGGACTAGCATATCTTATATTTAGAATATTAGGAAAAGTATTAGGTGCTTCAATTGGCGGTGTAGTATCAAAAGCTCCTCATAGTGTAAGAAAATATTTAGGTTTTGGACTTTTATCTCAAGTAGGGGTTGCAGTAGGTTTAGCAATTGTAGTTAGTAGAGAGTTCCCTGGAACTCAATTAGGTTCTATTGTAATTACAATACTCCTAGCTACAACAATTATTACAGAAATTATAGGTCCAATTGCAACCAAAAATGCTATAATAAAAGCTAAGGAGTGTAATGTATAATTAAAGGAGGTATTGGGGTTGTACGCTTTATTTGCTGTTATAAATGAAATATATAAGCTTGATGCAATTTTAGAGAGGTTTTTTGAATTAGGAGTAGGGGCTACTGTAATCGATAGTGTTGGTATGGGAAAAGTACTATTACAACATAATATAGATGTTCCTATTTTCTCAAGCATTAGAAGAATGATAGATGGTAATAGACCTTATAATAAAACTGTAATAAGTGTCATTAGAGATGAAGAAAAATTAAGAAAAGCGATAGAAGTTATAAATGAAGAATTAGACTATATAAATAATCCGGGAATAGGTTTTGTATTCGTTGTTCCAGTATCAGAATGTTACGGCTTCGGTATAGAAAAAAATCGAGTAGGAGGTAGATGATTAATTCATCTACCGACCTCTCACACCACCGTACGTACCGTTCGGTATACGGCGGTTCATTAGGTTAAGTTCAATTTCTTATACTGCATAGAGAATGTTTTAAATCCTTGATTTAGCCAATACTGATTATTTAATGTCTTATTTAATATAGGACTATTAGATATACGCCAGTACCCCTTTCGGGTATTAGCGTATTGCCATGCCTTATACTCTGGGACTCCTAATCTTTTAAGATTCTTAAATTTGGTCTTAATTTTCTTCCATTGTTTCCAAAGGCATGCCCTTAATCTTCTCCT
>NZ_FQXO01000072.1 GCF_900129995.1 Caloranaerobacter azorensis DSM 13643
CCCATCGTCGCCTTGGTGAGCCGTTACCTCACCAACTAGCTAATGGGACGCGGGGCCATCCTATGCCGCTAAACGCTTTGACTTATGCACCATGCGGTCCATAAGTGTTATGGGGTATTAATCCCGGTTTCCCGAGGCTATCCCCCTGCATAGGGCAGGTTCCCCACGCGTTACTCACCCGTCCGCCGCTTTCAGTACTTTAAATCCCCCGAAAGTTCATTAAAGCACCTACCCGCTCGACTTGCATGTGTTAGGCACGCCGCCAGCGTTCGTCCTGAGCCAGGATCAAACTCTCAAGATAAAAACTATATACTCAAAAGAATCCTGCTCCGCACTGTTCAGTTTTCAAATACCAAATCTATTTTTCTGTCGACTTTTGCCGCCGACTCTTAATACTATAGCAGATTTTTTTATCCTTGTCAACAACTTTTTTTACTTTTTTTACTCTGCCTTTTCTCAACGGCAAAGAATAATTTACCACAAAATTTTAATTTAGTCAATAGTATTATAATTTATTTACATATTAATTTTTTCCAATTCTCTTCTAAATTTCTCTATAATCTTCTTTTCCAATCTGGAAACTGTCATTTGTGATATTCCTAGTTCCTTAGCTATATGACTTTGAGTTTGATTATCAAAATACCTACCTTTCAAAATTCTTTTTTCTAAATCATTTAATTTATCCAACACTTTCTGTAAGAAATCTATATCTTCTATTTTATTAAAATACTTATCGTCTTCTCCTATTAAATCTCCTAGAGTCATATCTTTATCATCATCGGAATCATAAGTTAAATCTAATGAATGCGGCATATATACTTTACTTACTTCCATAACCTCTAATATTTCTTCTTCACTGCACATTAAATATTCAGCTATATCTTTCACTGTAGGAGTTCTTTGCAATTTTTGTGTTAGAGTAACTTTAGCATTATTAATCTTTTTAGAAAGTTCCTGTATTCTCCTAGGTACCCTTACTACCCATCCTTTATCTCTAAAGTATTTTTTTATTTCTCCAATAATAGTTGGAGTAGCAAAACTCGAAAACTCATATCCTTTATCTACGTCATATCTATCTATTGCATAAATTAAAGCTAAACATGCAACTTGATATATATCTTCATAATCTATTCCCTTATTCGCATATTTTTTAGATAATATCTCTGCTATATATAAATGTCTTTCTATTAATTCATTCCTTATTGAAGAATCTTTGCTTTTTTTATACATCGAAAATAAAGTCTTACTATCAATATTTTTATACTCATTAGGAATATCATTTGAATATTTTTTAGGTACATTCATTAGACATCCACCCTTAATTTTTTCATCATTTTTAAACAAACTATTCCATCACAACTTTCACATTCAACTTTATCCATTAGAGATTCAATTATTAAAATACTTAAACTTTTATTGTCATATACATCAAAAACTTTATTATCCCTTTCTTGACATACAAAATATTTAGCTTGTACACTTATATTTAATATATCTGCTAATATTTCAAAATTAATATCTATGTTTTGCTTTTCACCATTTTTAATAATCATTGTACAAGCTTCTGCTATAGCTACTTTAATATCCTCTATTTCTTCAATATCAAATCCTATTCTACTAGCTATCGCCGAAGAAGTTAATCTAACTACACTAACATATTCAGCCATTGCCGGTATCGTAAGCTTAATTATATCACCCTTATTTTGGTTAGCAGCTTCTACCATAATTTTCACTCCTTAATAATAAATACTTTATTTAATCCTGTTATATCAAATAATTTATTTATATTTGGTTTTATATTAGTTAGTATTATATTTTTATCTTTTTCTCTAAGTTTTTTTAATCCGCTGATTAATACCCCTAACCCTGTACTGTCCATATAAATTAGTCCTTCACCATCTAATATTACATCTACACTTTTTTCATTAATCATTTCAAGTAAAATATCTCTAAAACTTGGTGATGTATATATATCTATCTCACCCATTGGTTTAAGAATCCATACATTCTTATTTTTATCGAATTCTTTTTTTACCTCTAACCCCATAATATTCCTCCTTAATATCTAAAGTTAATTTTAAACTTGTATAAATATAGTATATTATAATTTTTTATATTCTTAAAGTAGTAGCATTTAACTTTAATTATAAACAAAGCGTGCATGATGCACGCTTATTCCTCATCTTCTTCTGCAGCTACTTTAGCAATAGATACAACTCTATCATTTTCAGACACTTTCATTAAAGTTACACCTTGAGTGCTTCTTCCCATTTGGGATATATCTGACACCTTCAGCCTTATTATTGTACCTGATACACTGATTAGCATTACTTCATCGTTAATACTAACGACTTTTGCTCCAACAATATTACCTGTTCTTTCTCTAACATTATAAGTTTTTATTCCCTTTCCGCCTCTACTTTGCGATCTATATTCTGAAATTTGAGTCCTCTTTCCATAACCCTTTTCTGTTATGACCAATAAATCATTACCCTCTTTGATTAAATCCATAGCTACTAGTTCATCATCCTCATTAAGCGTAATAGCCTTTACTCCCATTGCACTTCTACCCATATTTCTGACATCTTTTTCACTAAATCTTATAGACATTCCATGAGCCGTTACTAATATAAGCTCATCTTCCCCATTTGTTCTTCTCACTTCTATAAGCTCATCTTCTTCTCTTAAATTTATAGCTATAAGACCATTTTTTCTGATATTATCAAATTCATTTAATCCAGTTTTCTTTATCAATCCTTTCTTTGTTGTAAATACAAGATAATCTTCAGGATTAAATTCTTTTATTGGGATTACAGCGGTTATCTTTTCATTTACATCTAAATTTAAAAGATTTATTATCGCAGTACCTTTGGCTTGTCTTTTAGCCTCTGGAATTTCAAAAGCTCTTAATTTATAAACTTTTCCTTTATTAGTAAAGAATAAAATATTGTCATGGGTAGAAGTAACAAAAATATCTTCAACAAAATCCTCTTCTCTTGTTGTTAATCCTGTAATTCCCTTACCGCCTCTTCTCTGTGCTTTATACGTATCTTCTGGCAATCTCTTGATGTATCCAAAATGAGTCAATGTAATAACTACTTTTTCTTCTTTTATCATATCTTCTATACTTATTTCATCTATACTAGCTCTTATCTCTGTTCTTCTCTCATCATTATATTTTTCTTTGATTTCAAGCAATTCATCTTTAATTATTTTATAGATAAGCCTATCATCGGCTAATATTTCTCTATATTTATTTATAAGCTTAATCAATTCTTCATACTCTTCTTCTATCTTATTTCTCTCTAATCCAGTTAATTTTTGCAATCTCATATCTAATATAGCCTGTGCTTGTTTTTCTGTAAGTCCAAACTTATTCATTAATCCATCTCTTGCTTCATTTACCGTTTTAGAATTTCTGATTAAGTTTATAACTTCGTCTATATGATCTAAAGCTATCCTTAAACCTTCAAGGATATGTGCTCTATCTTCAGCTTTATTTAAATCGTATTGTGTTCTTCTTGTTATAACTTCTTTTTGATGATTTAAATAGTGTTTTATTACTTCTCTTAAATTTAAAACTTTAGGCTGATCATCAACTAAAGCAAGCATAATTATGCTAAATGTATCTTGCAGCTGAGTATGTTTATATAGATTATTTAAAACTACATTAGGATTAGCATCTCTTTTTAATTCTATAACAATTCTCATTCCATTTCTATCGGACTCATCTCTTAAATCGGATATTCCTTCTATTTTTTTATCTCTAACCAATGATGCTATTTTTTCTATAAGTTTTGCTTTGTTTACTTGATATGGTAATTCCGTAACGATTATTCTTGTCTTTGATTTGTTTAATTGTTCTATATGAGTTTTGGCTCTAACGATAACCTTTCCTCTACCCGTTCTATATGCTGCTTTTATTCCTTCTCGCCCCATTATAATTGCACCTGTTGGAAAGTCAGGCCCTTTAATAGCTTCCATTAGTTCATCTACATCTACATCAGGATTATCTATCATCATGATTATACCATCTATAACTTCTCCTAAATTATGAGGCGGTATAGATGTTGCCATACCAACAGCTATACCTGAAGAACCATTGACTAATAGATTTGGAAATCTACTAGGCAGTACTTTAGGTTCTTTTAAAGTTTCATCAAAATTTGGTCTAAAGTCAACTGTATCTTTATTTATATCTCTCAACATCTCTGTTGCTATTTTAGACATCCTAGCTTCCGTATAACGCATTGCAGCAGCACCATCACCGTCAATAGAACCAAAGTTACCATGACCATCTACAAGTAGATATCTTGTTGAAAAATCTTGGGCCATTCTTACCATCGCATCATATACAGCACTATCACCATGTGGATGGTATTTACCTAGTACGTCCCCAACTATACGTGCAGATTTTCTAAAAGGTTTGTCCGGTGTTAAATTAAGCTCATTCATAACATGAAGAATTCTTCTATGAACAGGTTTTAACCCGTCTCGTACATCAGGTAGTGCCCTACTTACAATTACACTCATAGCATAATCCAGATAAGATTTTTTCATCTCATCCTTTATATCTACCTGGATAATCCTCTGTTTATCGTTATTCATCCATATCCTCCTCATGAATAATTATTTTCATATTCATTAAATATCAAGATTTTGTACATATTTGGCATTTTCTTCTATGAATTCTCTTCTAGGTTTAACCTTATCTCCCATAAGTGTAGTAAATATTTCATCGGCCGCAACTGCATCATCAATACTAACTCTAAGCAAAATCCTTTTCTCTGGATTCATTGTAGTTTCCCAAAGCTGATCCGGATTCATTTCTCCAAGACCTTTGTATCTTTGTATACTGTACCCACTTCTACCTATCTCACTTAATATCTTTTCAAGCTCTTTATCATTATAAGCATAGTATTCCGATTTACCTTTTTTAATTTTATATAAAGGTGGTTGAGCAATATATACATGTCCCTGCTCGATTAAAGGTTTCATATATCTGAAGAAAAATGTCAATAGCAAAGTTCTAATATGAGCACCGTCTACATCGGCATCAGTCATGATAATTATTTTACCATACCTTAATTTTTCAAGATTAAAATCATCACCAATTCCACATCCAAAAGCAGTAATCATCGCTTTTATTTCTTCATAATTCAATATTTTATCTAATCTAGCTTTCTCAACGTTCATTATTTTACCTTTAAGAGGTAATATAGCTTGAGTTCTCCTATCTCTACCTTGTTTAGCTGAACCGCCTGCCGAATCACCCTCTACCAGATATATTTCACATTTTGCTGCATCTTGCTCCGAACAATCTGCAAGTTTTCCAGGTAGAGATAAATTCTCAAGTACATTTTTTCTTCTAGTCAATTCTCTAGCTTTTCTAGCAGCTTCTCTAGCCCTTGCTGCCTTTATGGCTTTATCTACTATTAATCTCGCTTCCTTTGGATTTTCTTCTAGAAAACTAATTATATTTTCGGAAACTAAACTTTCAACTATTCCTCGCATTTCGCTATTTCCAAGTTTAGTTTTAGTCTGGCCTTCAAATTGAGGGTCTGGCAGTTTAACAGAAAGTACAGCAGTTAAGCCTTCTCTAATATCTTCACCTGTTAAATTACTATCTTTATCTTTCAATAAATTATTTTTTCTTGCATAGTCATTTATAACTCTTGTTAATGCAATTTTAAATCCGCTTAGATGAGTACCACCTTCATGAGTATTAATATTATTGGCAAAACTGAATATATTTTCACTATAATCAGTTGTATACTGCATAGCTAATTCAACAATGCAGTTATCCTTTTCTTTTTCAAAATATATTACTTTATCATGTATAGGTGTCCTATTTCTATTTAAATACTCTACAAAAGCCTTTATTCCGCCCTCATAATGGAACTTTTTCTTTTTATTCTGTCTTTTATCTTCAATTGTAATTGCAACTCCCTTATTTAAAAATGCTAATTCTCTCAGTCTATGTTCTAAAGTATCGTATCTGAAATTTACATCTTCAAATATTAGATAGTCGGGTTTAAATGTTATAATAGTTCCCGTTCCTTCTGTTTCACCTACTACTTCTAATTCTGTTACCGGCTTTCCACGTTCAAATCTCTGTTTATATATCTTGTTATTTCTATGAACTATAACCTCTAACCATTCAGATAGTGCATTAACTACTGAAACTCCAACACCATGAAGCCCGCCAGATACCTTATATGCACTATTATCAAATTTACCACCAGCATGTAAAACTGTAAGTACAGTTTCAACAGTAGACTTCCCCGTTTTAGGATGTATCTCTACAGGTATACCGCTACCGTTATCGACTACGGTTATTGAATTATCTTCGTTTATTATAACATTAATAGTATCACAGACTCCCGCTAATGCTTCATCTATACTATTATCAACAATCTCATAAACTAAATGATGTAATCCTCTTAAACCAGTACTACCAATATACATACCTGGCCTTTTTCTAACAGGCTCTAATCCCTCTAATACTTGTATTTGCTGTGCACCATAATTTCTTTCCCTTTGTACTTCAGCCATCTAATAGCCTCCAATCTACTCAAGTTTTTTCTAATATGAATTAAATATATATCCTTATCTCTATTTGAGAAGTCCAGCTCTTTTATTTAGAGTAGTAGAAGAAATGTTAGAACAATATATAATACTTTTTCTTATTTTACTACTACTTTTTTTATCTATATAAGTTTTTTCTGTGATTATATAAGACTTTATTTTCTTATCTGTAATATTTTCTATAAATCCTTCTTCTTCAGCTATATTAAAAAATTCTCTTGTATCCTTCGATTTCAAAGACTTATGATCAATTATACAGATAATATCTTCTAATGGTATTACGTAATCCTTGCCTAAATGTAAAAACATCTATTATTTTCCTCCCTAATATAAACGTGATAAAAGCACAAATTAACTACAATCTTATAATATATATTATTCAGATGTATTATTCAACTTAATTTTTTCACTAAACATTTACTATATTTCCCTTTGATACATAAAATACCTTCTTATCCTCTTTACTAATATTTAGAACATCTATATCCTCCGTACTTGTAATTATCGTCTGTATATCTTTAAAAGCCGACAATAAAAATTTTCTCCTTTTTAGATCTAATTCTGATAAAACATCATCAAGCAATAAAACAGGATATTCTCCTATTTCCGACTTTACTAATTCTACTTCCGCCAATTTCATTGAAAGCGCAGCCGTTCTCTGTTGACCTTGAGAACCGAACGTTTTTACATCTAATCCATTTATATTTATTTTTATATCATCTCTATGTGGACCAAACTCCGTTGTACCTTTTTCTATATCCTTTGATAAGTTCTTATTTAAAACTTTTATAAAAGTTTCTTTTATTTCTTTCTTACTCAATTCACAATCTATATTAAAAGATGGCATATATTTAAGCTCTAATTCTTCTATTCCATCAGTTATATTTTTGTGTATATTTTTTGATATTTTAGATATTTTTTCTATAAATTCTATTCTTTCTTTGATTATTTCAGAACCTACATCAGCTAACTGCATGTCCCAAACTTCTATAGTTTTAAGCTTATTATTATTTATTTGGACAGATTTTAAAAGATTATTTCGCTGTTTAAGTATTTTACTATATCTATTAATATTATAACGATATTTTGGTTTTATTTGGGATATTTCAGTATCTAAAAATTCTCTTCTATTACTTGGACCTTCTTTGACCAATTTCAAATCTTCAGGAGAAAATAAAACAACGTTCAGATTACCAAATAAGTCAGACATTCTATCGATTTCTATTTTATTAATTCTGATTCTCTTTGGTCTTTTTTTCTCAAACTTAATTTCTATGAATTTGTCGATAAAATCCCATCTAACATTTATACCTATATAGGCCTTATCTTTATCTATCTTTATCAGTTCTTTTTCTTTAGCAGCTCTGTACGATTTGCCAAAAGCACATATATATATAGATTCTAAAAGGTTAGTTTTGCCTTGTGCATTATTCCCTATGAATATATTTAACTTCTTATTTAATTTTATTTGTAATTTATCATAATTTCTATAGTTTATAAGTTTTATATTTTCTATATGCACATAAAGCACTCCTTTAAAAAAGAAACATCTTTATTTATTCTACAATATAGCTTTCACCATAAGATAACTCTATTATATCTCCTTTCTTTATTTTTTTGCCTCTTTGAAGAACAATTTCGCCGTTCAATTTGACTTGGCCGTTTTTAATTAAAATTTTTGCATGCCCACCAGTTTCAGCTATATTTGCATATTTCAGTAACTGATCTAATTTTATATATTCAGTATATATTTTTATCTTTTTCATACTATCAACTCCTTCAAAATTAATAGACACCTTAAATTAGGTGTCTTAAATTTTAGTAATTTTCATTTAATCTGACTGGTAGAACTAAATATGTGTAGCTGTTATCCTCATAAGGCCTCATTATACAAGGTTTTACATTACTTTCAAAATCCATAATTATTTCTTCGTTATCTATTACTCTCAATGCATCTAACATATATTTTGAGTTAAATGCTATCTTAATATCGTTTCCTTCAAGGTCTATAGGCAACTCTTCATATACATTACCTATTTCAGAATTAGAACTTATCGTCATCTTTTCATCTGATATAGTAAATTTAACAAGGTTATTTTTTCCTTCTCTTGCAAGTAACGAAGCTCTTTCAATACTTTCTTGTATACTTTTAGTATTTACTTTGACTCTTGATTTATACTCATTTCTTATTATATCACGATAATTTATAAATTCACCTTCAAGCAGTCTTGATATTATGACAGTTTCACCGAAATCGAAAAGCACATGACTCGAAGTAAACATTATTATAACATCTGAATCATCATCGTCAAGTATTCTGCTAACCTCGTTAAGTGTTTTACTAGGTATTACAACCTTTATATTGTTATCACTATTTACACTAATTTCTTTAACTGCAAGTCTATAACCGTCTAGTGCTACAAGTGTTGCCTTTTTATTATTGACTTCTAATAAAGCACCTGTAAGTATTGGTTTTATTTCATCTTGTGCAGCTGCAAATATTGTCTGTTTAATCATGCTTTTTAAAAGGTCCTTAGGTATATTTAGACTAATATCATCGTTTACAACTGGTAACTGTGGATATTCTACAGAAGGTTGCCCGATAATATTAAATTTTGAATTTCCACATGTGATATGGACATTATTATCTTCATCTGTTACAATTTCAACTTCTAAATCAGGTAATTTTCTAATTATATCCCCAAAAAGCCTTGATGCAATTACTATAGAACCTTCTTCTATTACTTCACAATTTATTTTTGATTCTATTCCTATTTCTAAATCTGTACCTGTGAGTTTTAAAACATCATTTTCAGCTTCAAGTAAAATTCCGTTTAGTATAGGTAAAGTTGTTTTTGATGTAATTGCTTTTTGAACAATATTTATGCACTTATTTAATTCTTTTTGAGAAACTTTTATTTTCAATTGTGGATAACCTCCTTTTTAGTGGTTAGATAAAATATAAATACTAAACTTATAGTAATAGTAATAGGTGAAGTTAATATGTGGATAACTAATTAAATAGACTAAAAATACAAAAAGATAATTGTTGATAAATTGTTATTAAAAAAACTTAATTATAAACATATTAACAGACAAAAAAATTTTAAGTTATTATTAACATTATATTAACAGCTTATTAACAATAAGATGTTGATTATTTGCCTTTTATTTCATTTATAATGTTTTCAATTTTTAGTTTTAGTTCAGAATTATTCTTTATGTCAGATGAAATCTTATCATATGCGTGTATAACTGTTGTATGGTCTCTACCGCCAAATTCGTCTCCTATTTTTGGTAGAGACAAATCTGTTAATTCTCTGCATAAATACATTGCAATTTGCCTTGGATATGCTATTGATCTTGTCCTTTTTTTAGAGTCAAAATCTTCAACTTTTACGTTGAAGTTTTGAGCTACTATCTCTTTTATTAACTTTACATTAATCTCTCTTGGTTTAGTATTAGAAATTATATCTTTTAAGGCTTCAGTAGCTAAATCAACTGTTACTTCTCTATTGGTTAAAGAGGAGTAAGCTACGATTCTTATTAATGCTCCTTCAAGTTCTCTAATGTTAGATTGTATTTTTGTTGCTATATAGAGCATTACATCGTTTGGAACATGTATGTTTTCAACTTTTGCTTTTTTTCTTAATATAGCTATTCTAGTTTCTAAATCAGGTGGTTGTATATCTGCAATTAAGCCCCATTCAAATCTTGATCTTAGTCTATCCTCTAGCGTAGGAATTTCTTTTGGAGGTCTATCACTAGAGATAATAATTTGTTTATTAGCTTCATGTAGAGCATTGAATGTGTGGAAAAACTCCTCTTGAGTTCTCTCTTTACCAGCTATAAACTGTATATCGTCTATAAGTAATACGTCGACATTTCTATATTTGTTTCTGAATTCAACATTTCTGTCGTCTCTGATAGAGTTAATTAATTCATTTGTAAATTTTTCAGATGAAACGTAAACTACTTTGGCTTTTGGATTTTGATTTAATATATAGTGTCCAATAGCATGCATAAGGTGGGTTTTACCTAACCCAACCCCTCCGTAGATAAAAAGAGGATTATATGCTTTAGCAGGGGCTTCAGCTACTGCTAAAGATGCTGCATGAGCAAATCTATTACTGTTACCAATTACAAAAGTATCAAATGTATATTTAGGATTTAATTGTGCTCTTGAAGTAGAATTATCATTTATTTCGTTTTGTATGGTTTGTCCAATGTCTGTTATTTCTTCTCCGGGGATTATGAATTTAATATCGAAATCTTTATTTGTAATTTGTTTGATAGCATTTTTGATTAAAATTAGATATCTGGCTACCAATATACCTTTTGTAAATTCGTTTGGAACCCCTAATAGTATTTGATTATCATTTATAGTTAAAGGTTCTATAGTTTTAAACCAAGTATTGAAGCTAACTTCTGTCAATTCTGTTTTAATTAATTTTAGGGTATCATTCCAAATATCATCTAAATTCAGATTCATTTATATTCCTCCTATCCATATAGGATTATAGACATATTCAAAACAAATAATACAAAATATACACAATTTTATCCACAGAAAAATGATATAATAATTTAGTACAAATGAATATTATTTATTCACAAGGAAAATATATAGGTGTGAATAATATGTAGATAGATATATTATAAATAATAAACAAAATATAAATTTGGAGTTTGTCCACAAGATGTAAAAAAATTAATGTGGAATATAAATATAGTACTTTTCTAATTTAAAAAAATATAATCCACAAAATTAAAAGTTATACACAAAATTATCCACACATTGTGTATAATTTTATTGATTGTTAATAAATAATCCACATGTTTATATAATAATATCAAAAAAAATATTGATAATCAACAAAATTGAAAAAGATATCCACAAGATTAACATAGATGTAGATTATTTATTAACATATGTAAATACACAGAAATTTAGCACTTGAAAATTTTTTAGGGCGATAGTCCGTTGATTTATAAGAATTTCAGAATAAGCACTAAAAATTTGAGATTTTCCGATTTTTGCTGGAAACTACAGAGAAAAAATTTGCAAAATAAAAGCATCCTTTTTATAATAGTTTTACCACAAACACATTAAAAAAAGGATGCTGATAGGATGAACAAAAGTTACCTAAAACAATTATTCACCTATATTAATAAGGTATATGATATAGGAGAAAAAATCAATACTTTAAAAGATAAAAGAGTAAAATCTCAAGTAAAAATTTCAACAATTAGTTTTG
>NZ_FQXO01000152.1 GCF_900129995.1 Caloranaerobacter azorensis DSM 13643
AAATAGAAAAATTTATTCTGTAGTTTCCAAATGCGTTAAAAACTTTATATACAATGACTTTGTGGCTTAATTAATCTTGTAAACTGGTGTAATAAAGAAACTACTGTAATAGTTATTATAATTTTAGATTCAATACTTTTATTATTCACAAACCTTCCCCCTTATCTTAAACCTAAGAAAAATCATTATATAAAAATCATAAAATAATATGTCTGTATTTCTATACTAAAATGCCTAATTCCTTCCGATAATTTAACTTATTTACTTATTCTCAAACATCTTTTCAGACAACAATTCTATTTTAGTTGCATATATTTATTGTTTTTCTCTATAACAATGCTCGATATTACCGCTGCCATCACTTCTTGTAATTTTATTCATCAAGAAAATTAAGAATAACTTCAATTTCCTAATTTTTCTTCTTTCTCCCTTTCTAATGAATCGTATTAAAAGATTTTTTACCTATCACACCTTTTATATTTACTGAATAAAATAATATATGCAATTATGCTAATTTTCTCCTTAAGGAGGCATATAAATGAACAGAAAAAAAGTTGTAGAAATTAAAAATGTCAGTAAAATTTATCACACTATAGATGGGGAAACCTACGCTTTAAAAAATATTTCTATTGATATCTATCATGGAGAAATAGTAGTTTTAGTTGGTCCAAGTGGATGCGGTAAATCGACTCTTTTATCTATAATATCCGGGCTTTTAAAGCCTTCTAAAGGTGAAGTCTTTATTAATGGTAAAAAAGTCGAAAGTACAAATAAAGAAATAGGATATATGTTTCAAAGAGACCATTTGTTTGAATGGAGAACTATTTTAGGTAATGTTTTAATTGGACTAGAAATACAGAAAAAATTAAATAAAGAAACAAAAAAATACGTAGAAAAACTCCTTGATACATATGGACTAGGAGATTTCAAACACCATTACCCAAGCCAACTTTCAGGTGGTATGAGGCAAAGGGCTGCTTTGATTAGAACATTAGCTGTAAAACCTGATATTCTCCTTTTAGATGAACCTTTTTCTGCTCTCGATTATCAAACTAGACTGGCTATAGCAGATGAAATAGGGACTATACTTAAAAATGAAGAAAAAACTGCAATAATGGTTACACATGATATAGCAGAAGCTATATCTTCTAAATGGTGGATATCTTTTAAAAAAACAGGTGGCAGCTTGCCACCTATTTTAATTCGTCTAACACCTTTAAAA
>NZ_FQXO01000016.1 GCF_900129995.1 Caloranaerobacter azorensis DSM 13643
GAGAAGCAAAAAAAATACTACAAGAAGTAAAAAGAGATTTAGACAGCGAAGGGGTAAAATATGCTTCAAACATAGAAGTAGGAATGATGATAGAAGTTCCATCAGCCGCAATAATATCAGACATACTAGCAAAAGAAGTAGACTTTTTCAGCATAGGAACAAACGACTTAATACAGTACACCACAGCAGTAGACAGAATGAATCAAAAGATACGACATCTATACAACCCATTCAACCCAGCTGTAATAAGACTAATAAAGATGGTAATAGATAACGGACACAAACAAGGGATATGGGTAGGGATGTGTGGAGAAATGGCAGAAGACCCAAAACTAATACCAATACTAATAGGGATGGGACTAGACGAATTCAGTATGAGCCCAATATCAATATTAAGAGCAAGACGAATAATAAGGAACATAGAAAGGAAAGAGATGGAGAAGATAGCAAATCAAATAATAGACTTACCAACAGCAGAAGAAGTAGAGAAGTTTATAGATGAAAATATTGCAATAGATTAATGGGACGGATAATCCGTCCTATTTTATTATAAAATAAAGAAGAAAAAAAACTACATAAAAATAAAATGATGTTGAAATAATACTTCAAAAATAATATAATATTATTAAAGAACAAGATATGAATGATAAATTAAAAAAAAGAGGTGTGTTTTTTGGGCTATATTATTGGAATTGATGGTGGCGGTACAAAAACTTTAGGATATATAGGCGATACAGATGGCAATATATTAGGAGTTTTTTCTAGTGGAGCAGCTAATTATTTTTCTATTGGTATAGATAAAGTTAAGGCAAATTTGGAACATGTAATTCAGTCACTTTGTAAGAAAGTGCAAATAGATAAGAAAGATTTGACGTTAATATCGTTAGGATTAGCAGGAGTCGATCGTGAGCAAGATAGAAAAATTATTATGAATATGATTTCTCAAATAGGAATTAATTGTAAAATCATCTTAAATAACGATGCGAAAACGGCTTTAGTTGGAGCACATGGACAAGAAAAAGGCATAATATTAATAAGTGGAACAGGTTCAATATGTTATGGGATAGATTCTAATGGAAGAATAAAAAGAGCTGGTGGCTGGGGACATATCATAGATGATGAAGGTAGTGCTTATGATATAGCGATAAAAGGGCTGAAAAGTGTAATTAAAGCATTTGATGGAAGAGGTCAAAAAACTCTTTTAAAGGAGAAAATACTAAAATATTTACATCTATATTCTGTTGAAGAGTTGATACAGTTTATATATAGCAAAGAAACAACAAAAGATCATATCGCTAAAATAGCTCCTATTGTTATGCAATCTTCAGTTGAAGGGGATAACGTTTCGAAACATATAATGAATGAGGCAATACAATCATTAATAGATATGGTGATTGTTGTAATTAATGATTTAGACTTTAATGAGGAAAGAGTAGAATTAGCGTTGACTGGTGGGGTTTTTAACAATTCGGAAATAATTAAACAACAGTTTATAGATAAGGTTACTGTTCAATTACAAAATCTTAATTTGCATAGACCATTGTTTGATGGAGCTGTTGGTTCAATGTTAATTGGATGGCGCAGTTTGAATATAAATTATGATATTAAGAGATTAAAAGAAAATTTAAAGGAAGTGGTAGATTATGAACAAAGGAGTATTAACGAAAATAAAGCAGGGGTTCAAGACTTTTAGACCTTCAGAAAAAAAAGTAGCTCAATATATTCTAGAGAATCCAGAAGAAGTAATAAGGTTGTCAATAATGGAATTAGCTATGAAATGTAATACCAGCGAAGCATCGATAATTAGATTTTGTAGAACATTATCTCTTAAAGGATATCAGGAACTAAAACTCTCTTTGTCCCATGATATATCAAAAGAAGAAAAAAAGACTAGAATTATACATGAAGTAATTGAAGCAGATGATACAACAGAAAAAATATTAGAGAAAATATCAATAGGGAGTATTAAAGCAATAGAAGATACAAAAAAAGTTCTAAATATTGATTCGTTAAATAAAGCAATTGAAGCTATTGATAAAGCAAAACGAATTTATATATTTAGTGCTGGAGCTTCATCTGTAGTAGCTTTAGATGCACAATATAAATTTGCCAGAATAAATATTCCTGTATTCATGTATTTTGACAGTCATATGCAGTTAACTTCTTCGGTTCACCTGACATCAGAAGATGTTGCTATAGGTATATCAAATTCTGGCAGGACAAAAGACGTTATAAAAGCTCTAGAAATAGCGAAAAGAAGAGGGGCTACTACTATTTGTATTACTCAATATGGGCAATCGCCGATTTTAAACGTATCAGATATAATTCTTTTTACAGCTAATGTTGAGAATAACTTTAGAAGTGGAGCTATGGCTTCGCGTATTGCACAACTTAATATTATAGATAGTATTTTTATAGGAGTTGCATGCAAGAGGTATGATGAAGTAATCAAATGTCTGGAAGTTACACGTGAAGTTGTAAAAGATAAACAGTTATAGTCTGAATGGGAGGTATAATATGGCATGTAATTTAGAAAATCTAGTAACTGAAGCACCAAATATAAAAACTAGTAATATAGATCAAAAAACACCTTTAGAAATTTTACAGCTTATGAATAATGAAGACAAAAAAGTCGCATTGGCAGTCGAAAAGGAATTACCTAATATTGCTAGGGGTGTTGAAAAGATAATAGAATCTTTTAATAGAGGTGGAAGACTCATCTATGTAGGAGCTGGTACGAGTGGCCGTTTAGGGATATTAGATGCTGCAGAATGTCCACCAACATTTGGAACGCCTCAAGAACAGGTGATTGGTATTATAGCTGGCGGACAAGAAGCTTTAACAAAAGCGATAGAAGGGGCAGAAGATAGTTTTGAAAAAGGGATGGAAGCTCTTAAAGAAGTTAATGTTAGCTTTAAAGACGTTGTAGTTGGAATCACTGCTAGTGGAAGAACTCCTTATGTTATTGGAGCATTAAGATATGCAAAAGATATCGGAGCTACAACGGTGGCTGTAAGTTGTAATTCAAATGCTGAAGTAAATTCAATAGCTGATATTTCTATAACTCCAGTTGTTGGGCCAGAAATAATAGCAGGATCTACAAGATTAAAAGCGGGAACAGCTCAAAAAATGGTACTGAATATGCTTTCTACATCATCTATGATAGGTATTGGCAAAGTATATAAGAATTTGATGGTTGATGTTCAGCCTACGAATAAAAAGCTTATAGAGCGTGCAAAAAGGATTATTATGATGGCTACTGGGGTGAGTTATGAAAAGGCTGAAAAAGCACTGATAGAATCAAATTACAAACCCAAGATAGCCATTATAATGATAAAAACAGGATGTTCTTACCAAGAGGCTTTGGTAAGAATAAAAAAAGGAGGAGGTTTTGTACACAAAGCCATAAAGAACTGTTGATGGGGGGTATTAGATGAAAAAAGTATTATTAGTATGTTCAGGTGGTATGTCTAGTGCTATTGTAGTAAAAGCAATAGAAAAGGAAGCAGCCAAAGAGAACATGGAAATAGTAGTAAAAGCAATAGGAACTGGAGAATATGATGAAGAGATAAGGCAAGGATGGGATTTAGTATTAGTTGCACCACAAGTAAGACATCGTTTGACTGTATTTAAAGAGGTTGCAGATGAATTAGGTATACCTATCGATGTAATTTCAGCACAAGGTTATAGCCCGATGGGCGGAGCGAAGGTTCTTAAGCAAATTAAAAGTTTGATTTAAAGGGGGAGCATGGATGAATAAGTTTTTTGAGGTTGTTGAAAAAATTTTTATGGCACCAATGACAAAACTTGCTGAACAAAGACATTTGAGAGCAATTCGTGATGGAATTGTGTCAACAATGTCATTAATAATCATTGGTAGTTTCTTTTTAGTAATAGCATTTCCACCGATTCCAGCTTTAGCAGAATTGGTCAAGCCACATATTGGTAAAATATTATTTCCGTTTAGACTTACCATGGGGCTTATGGCATTGTATGCTTCGTATGGTATAGGTTATAGTTTGGCGAAATCGTATAAACTTGATGGGGTATCCGGTGGTATTCTGTCGATGGCAGCATTTTTATTAACGATTGTGCCTCAAACAGTTAAAGGTATTGGTTGGGTACTACCAATGGGGAATTTAGGTGGCAGTGGAATGTTTGTAGCGATTATTATGTCTATATTTGCAGTTGAAGTAATGAGATTTTTGCAGACGAGAAAAATTATGTTCAAAATGCCAGAGGGAGTTCCCGATTCAGTAGCAAGATCATTTGAAGCTTTAATTCCAGCTGCTGTAATAATAACGGTAATTTGGGTAATAAGGCATCTATTAAACTTTGATATTCAAGTTTTTATAATGAATCTATTTAAACCATTAGTAACAGCAGGAAACACTTTACCGGGAGTCCTTGTGCCAATAATTTTAATTACTTTATTATGGGCAGCAGGTATACATGGTGTTTCTGTAGTCGGTGCAATAGCAAGACCTATTTGGTTAGTATTACTGGATGAAAATATGAAGGCAGCTGCAGAGGGAGCGAAAATTTTGCCTAATATAGCACCAGAACCTTTCTTCCAATGGTTTGTATGGATAGGTGGTTCGGGAGCTACTTTAGCTTTAGTAATTTTGTTTTTAACTTCTAAAGCGAAATATTTAAAACAATTAGGCAAAGCTAGCTTAATACCTAGTATATGTAACATAAATGAACCTGTAGTGTTTGGTGCTCCTATTATGCTGAACCCTATTTTAGTTATTCCATTTATAATTGGCCCTGTTATAACAGGTATTTTAAGTTATGTAGCTATGGCATTAAACCTTGTTACACGCCCTTCAGTATTAGCTCCTTGGACTTTGCCGGCTCCAATAGGAGCATATTTAGCAACTGGTGGAGACTGGAGAGCTGTTATTTTAGTACTTATAAATATAGCTATAATGGCTATAATTTACTATCCATTCTTTAAAATCTATGAAAAGAAATTATTAGAAGAAGAGAAAGAACAAGCAAAAAGTACCAGTTAAAGCTGGTACTTTTATATCAAAACAGTATAAAGTTAGGAGGCTTAATATGTACATAGAGGAAATAATTTTTAAAATAATAGTTCACGCTGGTAATGCGAGGGCAAAAGTTTATGAAGCTTTAAAACATGCACAAGAGTCGGATTTTGAAAAAGCAAAAGAGTGTATTGATGAAGCTGGAAAAGAAGTTGGAATAGCACATAAAACACAAACCGAGCTTATACAAAGAGAAGCAGATGGAGAAAAAGTGGAAATGTCTGTATTGTTTGTGCATGCTCAAGATCATCTTATGACAGCTATAGCAGAAAAAGGATTAATTGAAAATATGATAGATTTGTATAAACGTATAGATCAACTAGAAAGAAGGGAAAGTTTATGAAAAATCTTAAGATAGCTGTAATAGGTGGTGGAAGTAGTTATACTCCAGAATTAATAGATGGTTTTATTAAAAGAGCTCATGAATTACCGGTTAAAGAAATATATTTAGTAGATATCGAAGAGGGTAAATGGAAACTTGATATTGTTGGAGAATTAGCTAAAAGGATGATAAAAAAAGCAGGATTAGATACAGAAATTATTTTAACTTTAAATAGAAAAGAAGCTATAAAAAATGCCGATTTTGTTGTAACACAAATACGCGTAGGAGGGCTTAAGGCAAGGGCAAAAGATGAAATAATACCTCTTAAATATAACGTGATAGGACAAGAGACAACCGGCCCTGGTGGTTTCGCAAAGGCAATAAGAACAATTCCAGTAATACTTGATATTTGTAGAGAAATAGAAGAGCTCGCACCTAATGCTTGGCTTATCAATTTTACTAATCCTGCTGGTATAGTTACAGAGGCAATTTTAAGATACACAAATGTTAAAGCAATAGGATTGTGTAATGTTCCTATAGGAATGGTTAAGATGGTTGCTAAAATATTAAATGTAGAGAGCAGCAGAGTAAAAATTGATTTTGTTGGGTTAAACCATCTTGTTTGGGGGCAGAAAGTTTATGTAGATGGTAAAGATGTAACACGAAGGGTAATAGAAGAATTATGTGATGGCGCTTCTTTAACTATGAAGAATATACCTGATTTAAAATGGGACAAGGCTTTTTTAGAATCATTGGCAATGATACCATGTCCATATCATAGATACTATTACATGATGGAGGATTTAATAATACAAGAAAAAGAAGCAGTTAGCAGTGGTAAAGGAACGAGAGCAGAACAAGTGATGAAAATAGAAAAGGAACTATTTGAACTTTATAAAGATCCAAAATTAGATATTAAACCACCTCAATTAGAAAAAAGGGGCGGGGCTTACTATTCTGATGCGGCAGTTTCACTTATAAGTGCTATATATAATGACAAGAAAGAAATACATACAGTTAACGTAAAAAATAATGGGGCAGTTTCCGGACTGCCTAATGATGTAGTCATAGAAGTAAATGCAGTTGTAGATAAAACAGGGGCTCATGCTATAACTCTAGGAGAATTATCACCAAAGATTCATGGGCTTATTCAAGAAGCAAAAGCTTATGAACAATTAACAGTGGAAGCGGCAGTAACAGGCGATTATGGCATAGCCTTGCAAGCATTAATAATGAATCCATTAGTACCATCCGTTAAAGTTGCTAAACAACTATTAAAAGATATTTTAAATGAACATGAGGAATATTTATCTCAATTTAGATAAAGAGAGAAAAGGAGAGAAAATAATGAAAAAATTAATAATTAATGCTGATGATTTTGGCCTTGCTGATGGATGCAATCGAGGCATAATTGATGCAATGAAAAATGGGATAGTTACAAGTACTACAGTTATGATAAATATGCCTAAAGCAGTAGAAGCGATAGATTTGGCGAAAAAAGTTGGAATAAAAGAAATGGGGGTACATCTTACATTAACTTGCGGGAAACCACTTTTATCTAAAGAAGAGGTTCCTTCATTAGTAGATGAAAATGGACGATTTTATAGAAGAGTAGCCAAATTACTTCCTTTAGTAAATTTAGAAGAAGTAGAAAAAGAATTGCGTGCACAGATAGATGAGTTTTTAAAAACAGGGCTAAAATTAACTCATTTAGATAGTCATCATCATGTTCATATGTATGACGGGATAAAAGAAATAGTTTCAAAATTGGCAAAAGAATATTGTGTATCTGTTAGGCATCCAGATGAAAAAACTAAAGAATATTTATCTAAATTAGGGATAAGAACAACAGACTTCTTTTCAATGAATTTCTATGGGAAAGATGCAACATTAGAAAACTTGAAAAGAATAATAAAACAGTTTCCTGAAGGGACTATAGAAATTATGACACATCCGGCATATGTTGATGAAAAGCTAAAAAATATTAGTAGTTACAATGTTAATAGAGCAAAAGAGTTAGAAATACTGACTAGCGTAGAAATAAAAGAGTGGATAGAAAAAGAAGGGATTAAATTGATTAATTTCACTGGTTTGGAGGTTTAATCTTGGAAAAGCTATTTAATATTATTAATAAAAACAAGAAACTTATTATAGGATTGATGTCTGGAACTTCAATTGATGGAATAGACTGTGCATTAGTAGAGATTGAAGGAAATGGACTTAACACTAAAGTTAAATTGATAAATTTTCATAAACATGAAATGCCTGTACATCTTAAACAAGATATATTAAAAGCGTGTTCTATAGAGAAATCTTCGACTGAATTAATTTGCAGATTAAATTTCCTATTAGGAGAGGAATTTTCTAAAGCCGTATTAGAAACATGTGAACTTTCAGGGATACCTCCTAGCAAGATAGATTTAATAGGTTCTCATGGGCAAACAGTCTATCATATACCTAGGAATAGTACTTTACAGATTGGAGAGCCAAGTGTTATAGCAGAGAGGACAGGCATTACAACAGTTGCAGATTTTCGTGTAAGAGATGTTGCTGCGGGAGGGCATGGTGCTCCAATAGTACCGTATACCGAATACATATTGTATAGAAATATTGAGAAGACTATAGTTTTACAAAATATAGGCGGAATTGGAAATGCAACCGTCATACCAAAAAATAGCACTATCGATCAAGTATATGCTTTTGATACAGGGCCAGGGAATATGATAATTGATGCAATAGTTAATGAAATTACAAAAGGACAAAAACATTATGATGAAGAAGGTAAATTAGCATCAAAGGGGAATATTAATCGAGAATTATTTGAAGAATTAATGTCTCATCCATATATATATAAAGAGCCTCCTAAAACAACAGGCCGTGAAGAGTTTGGTGTAGATTTTAGTAAAAAGATTTATGAGAAGTATAAAAAAATAGTAAAAAATGAGTTAGATATAATAACGACTGTTACATATTTTACAGCAAAGACAATTGCTGATAGTTATAAGAAATGGATATTACCATATCATAAAATAGATGAAATAATAATTAGCGGAGGAGGAAGTTATAACAAAACTCTTATTAATATGATAAAGGAAGAGTTAAAAGAAATAAAAATAATGATACAAGAAGATATAGGATATTCTAGCGATGCTAAAGAAGCTATTGCAATGGCTATATTAGCTAATGAAACTATACACGGAAATTTTAATAATCTTCCTAGAGTAACAGGAGCTTCAAAACCTGTAGTACTAGGTAAGATAATTTTTTAAATAAAGAAAATTTACAAAGCTATCATATTATATGATGGAAAACTTATTTAAGTATGTAAACATAAAAAAAGAGAATATACATGTTCCAAATGGAATGGCGGAAAACATAGAAAAAGAATGCGAAGAATACGAAAAAAAGATACAGCAGGCAGGAGGCATAGATTTACAGGTTCTAGGAATTGGAAGAAATGGGCATATAGGTTTTAATGAACCAGATTTAAAATTTGAGGCTAAAGCTCATCTAGTTGAGCTTGATGAAGATACAATAAAAGCAAATTCTAGGTTCTTTAATTCAATACAGGAAGTTCCTACTAAAGCTATAAGTATGGGAATAAAGACTATTAGGAGGCAAAAACATAAAAAGAATAGCAACTTTACCGGGAATAGCCATAGGAAAGGCGCTAGTAAGAAATAGAATAGATTAATGGGATGTTTTGCTAATAATATGAGGCCCTGCTTTGCGGGACCATTTTTTTGTCTAAATTATAGAATTTTATGGTAAAATATAATAGGATATTATATATGAAAAACAAATATGGATAAATTAAAAAGGATTATAATTAAATTTATTTTATTAAGGAATAATTATTGATAAGGCTGATGATAGTATGAGTAACAAGATGATTAAGTTTGTGGGATACCATGGTACTAAAAATATAATGTTATAAATAGAATATGTGAAAAAAATAATATAAATATGGTAATTCAAAAAAGATATATTAACTTTGATAAGTATTACAAAGGTAAGAAAATTGCACCATCAGCAATTGCTAATTGTCATATTGCGTGCGTTAAGAATCATAATATAATCGATAGAGAGTCTATTAGAATAGTTGAGGTGGGGAAAAGATATGGATAAAGGGAAAATAATCGATAACTTCTTTAAAGACCTTGAACGAATGTCTCCTGAAGAATTATACCATCATTTAATCAGTGAGGGTATTAATGTTGTATCTTATTCAAATCAAGGAAAAGGGAAAGTTGAATTATATGAGTATAAAGTTGAAGATTCGTTTCATTTTGAATTAATTCTTAAGCCAAAAGAATTTATTAACTTATTAAATCCAAAAGAGTTTAATACATTTAGCTTTAGTTTAATGGAGGATGCTGCATAATGAAAATGAGACAAGCATTTGAAAGTCTTTTAAAGCTACATGACATAATAGTTAATGAAATTAACTTTAGTAGAGCTGAAAAAGAAATAGATGAAAACAAAGAACTTTAATTTTCATTTGATAGTTTTATTTATGAATCGGTAGATGAACCAATTTATAAAGTTACAATTTCAATAAATATAGATAATGGACCAGAAGCAGATTTTAAATTATATGTAAAATTGTCCGGATTTTTTGAAGTTAATGTAAAATCCGATATAGATCAAAGGACTAAAGAGATGCTAATAAAAAAAATACATTAGCGATTTTATTTCCATACTTAAGAAGCCTTATAACAACAATTACTGCTAATGCTGGAGTTAAACCTATTATATTACCACCTATAAATATAAATGCATTGTTGGAAGAAAAGGAACGAGGTTAATTATTTTTAGATAAATTAAAATGAAGAAATTAGGATAGAAAGTATTATAAAAATTAGTTTTATATTAATAACTGGAGCGGACATTCTTTAAAATACCTGATTAAAGATATAATGATTTCTAATAAACTAACATTTGTTATCATAGAAAAATCCCCGTATAATATGTATGAGTCTAAAAGTAAAATTTTTTAGGATGTGATAAATTTACAGTGTGTTTATTATGTTTATAGTACCTTTTGTATAAAGAAAAACTACCTGATAGAGATATTGTGTTTAATTTTATATGAATAGTAGAGATAGGTATTTTTTAGAATGCCTACCTTATTTTTATATATATAATCTTTATAAGTTATAACTTTTTTAACGAATTAATTTAGTGATATTATTATGTATTTTTTTATAGAAAATATGAAATACAAAATACTTACGAGAAGAATATGGAAATATATTAAAATTATTACTGGATTATTAATCAAAATAGATAAAAAAAGAAGGATTTTTTAATAAAGTATAGAAATACATATATGATTGTCGAAAGATATTGACTTATGGTAAAAGATGTTTAATTTTGAGTAATATAAATCTAATGTATATGAGGTGTAAGAGATGTTGAATAAAGTGGTAAAAAAGAATATAAACTCTATAAATTTAACAATATTGTTTTTTAGTGTAATTGTTTTCTTCTTTCCATTTTTCAGAGGTTTATATTTTGAAAGAGAATTCTATGTGGCAAGTATGATAATGTCTGTTATGGCGGCAATTGTTTTTTTTAGAAATATCAAAAACAAAGAAAAAATAAAGTTCTATTCACCTATTGAATATTTTGCAACGGCATTTGTTTTAATTTACTTGTTTACATTTCCTTTTTCAGTGAATGAACATTTAGCCAGTTTTGAGATAATAAAAAATCTAACCTATTTTATATTCTTTATTGTTATTGTTTACAATTTAAAAACAGATAAAGATATAAGTCTTATAAATTGGAGTCTGATATTAATTGGAACAATCGCTTCTATTATAGGTTTAGGTTCAGCTCTTGGAACTTTTTCTTACAAAGGAGCCTTTGTTGATGGAATGATAAATTCAACATTTCAATATCATAATACTTTTGGGGCATATATGTTAGCAGTTTTATTTTTAGCTATGGGGGAAATTGCCGAAGAAGATAATTTGAAAAAATATTTATTAAGCGGATTTGGTTATATAGTTTTCTTAGGATTTATTTTATCATATTCAAGAGGCGCATGGATATTATTACCTGTTGTAGGTATAATTGCATTTATACTATTAAATACTGATGGATTAAAAAGAGTCTTAATAAGCTTTATAGCAGTTATTTTTTCTTTTAGTATGACTATTTCTCATATATATCAAGGTATTAAGGAACAGAATTCGTTTATAGGATGGTTGAGTATAGTTATAGGAATAGCTATTACAGCTATGGTAATATTCTTGTTAGATAAATTATTGAATAAGCTACCAAAAATAAATATAAGGAAGAGGACAATAATAATCGTATTATTGATAAGTTTGGTAATTATTCTGATTCTATTTGTTAACGGAGTACTAATCGAATATTTACCTCATTCTATAGCAGAGAGAATTAAAGGAATTAATTTAAAGACATTTACAGTTGTAGAGAGAGGAGTATTTTATAAAGATGCATTAAAAATTATCAAAGATTACCCGATTATTGGTGTTGGTGGTGGAGGATGGCAAACATTATATAGTATGTATAAAACTTATGATTATACCACTACTCAGGCACACAATTATATAATACAAACTTGGATAGAAATAGGGACATTAGGATTAATAATATTGATTGGTTTATATTTATCAACTTTATGGTCAAGCTATCGTATTATTAAGTCGATAAATAACGATAAACTTTTCAATAAAATGCTAGGGGTAATATGTGCTACATTAGTATTGATATTACATAGTACCATAGATTTTGATATGGCTCTTGGTGCATATGCTTTTTTCGTATGGGCGATGTTAGGTACTATTGTAGCTGTAGAAAAACGATATGTTAATAAATATAGTGAAACTGCAAAAAGATTAACAATATCTTTTATAGTACCTATGTTATTATCGATAGTATTATTATTTACATCAGGGATGTTTCATTTAGGATATGTAAACGCTATGAAAGCCGTTGAAAGTGTTAAAAACAAAGATTATGTAAAAGCACAAAAATACTTTGAAAGAGCTGCAAGACAAAATCCATTTAGAGCTAACTATAAATTTGATTTAGGAACTATACAATACAACATAGGTATAAAATTAAAATCAAAGGAACTTATTGAAAAATCAAAACAGAATATTGAAAATGCAATAAGACTTAACGAGAGGGATTTCAAGATACTAGCAAACAGTATTGCGATTTATTTAAGGAGAGGAGATATAGACAAGGGAGAGGAGTTACTCCAAAAACTTCAAAAATATCATCCGTTAAATGACCATACATACATAAGTAGCATAGAAATTTACTATAATATTGGTCATCATTATCTTAAAAAAGGTAATATTGATAAGGCAAAAGATTATTTCAAAAAAGTGATTTCAATAAATGAAGAAGTGATACAAAAAAATCAAGAATTAGAAAAAATACAAAAAGAGCTGTTGAAAGATATAAATGATATACCTTCTTCTTATGTAGAAGAGAGGTTTAAGATTAACCTAGACCAAAAATCAATACAATTAGTTAATTCAGCGAAAGATATTTTAAATAAATTAAAATAAAGATGGCATAACCTTGAAAATATTAATTACTGGAGCATATGGTATGCTTAATAGTGATTTGCAGAAGGTTTAAAAAAAGGATAAAGAATTGATATTAGTGACTATTGATATATTTGATATAACAAATATAGATGCTACAATTAATTTTATAAAAATTAATAAGCCAGATTTAGTAATACATGCTGCGGCATATACTGATGTCGATGGTTGTGAAAGTAATATTGATCAGGCCTATAGAGTTAATGCGTTAGGAGCGCGAAATATAGCTGTAGGATGCAATTATACAGATGCAGCTATGGTTTATATAAGTACAGATTATGTGTTTGATGGACAAAAAGGCAATAGTTATACAGAATTTGATGCTACTAATCCTCTAAGTGTATATGGGAAAAGTAAATTAGAGGGAGAAAATTTTGTTAAAAGAATATGTGATAGACACTATATAGTAAGAACATCATGGTTATTTGGTAAAAATGGAAGAAATTTCATAACGACAATGCTTAAATTAGCTGAGACTCGAGATGAGATAAGTGTAGTAGATGATCAAGTAGGTTCACCAACGTATACGCTAGATTTAGCTAAAGCAATTAGTCAATTGATTGCAAAACCTACTTATGGAACATTTCATATTACAAACAGTGATTATTGCAGTTGGTACCAGTTTGCAAAAGAAATATTTGAGATAGCAGGTAAAAGCAAAATAAGGGTGAATAGAATATCTACAGAAGAATTAAATAGACCAGCGCCTAGGCCAAAATATTCTGTTTTAAATAATTACTGTTGGCATCTACAAGGATATGATAAGATTAGATCATATAAAGAAGCGTTAAGAGAGTATATAAGTACAATTATTTAACTATAATAATTCTGCATTTCATATAAGAAAGGTGGTTATTTTATGAGAGGGATAATATTAGCAGGTGGTTCAGGGACAAGACTTTATCCAGTAACTAAGTCTATATCAAAGCAGTTGTTACCCATATATGACAAACCAATGATTTATTATCCATTATCAGTGTTAATGCTAGCAGATATAAGAGATATTCTTATTATCTCAACTCCACAGCATATAGAATTATATAAAGAACTGTTAGGGACTGGTGAGCAGATTGGATTAAAATTTTCATATGCTGTTCAAGATAAACCGAGAGGATTAGCTGATGCTTTTATAGTTGGTGAAGAATTTATAGGTAACGATAGAGTAGCTCTTATATTGGGCGATAATATCTTTTATGGACAAGGCTTTTCACAGATATTAAAGAGAGCTGCTAATAGAGAAGAAGGAGCTACAATATTCGGATATTATGTAAAAAATCCTACTCAATTCGGAGTAGTAGAATTTGATGAGAATAATAATGTAGTTTCAATAGAAGAAAAGCCAGAACGCCCAAAATCAAACTATGCAGTTCCTGGATTATATTTTTATGACAATGATGTGATTGAAATAGCTAAAAATGTTAAACCATCTGCTAGAGGGGAAATAGAAATAACATCAGTAAATAATGAGTATTTAAGAAGAGGAAAACTAAAAGTTGAACTTTTTGGTCGAGGAATGGCATGGCTTGATACAGGTACTCATAGTGGATTATTAGAGGCTAGTAATTTTGTTGAAGCAGTACAAAATAGACAAGGTTTGTATATAGCTTGTATAGAGGAGATTGCCTATAGAAAGGGTTATATAAATAGAGAACAGTTATTAAAGCTAGCCGAACCATTAAAGAAAACAGAGTATGGTAAATATTTAATTAGTATAGCAGAAGGTATTGGACAATTTACAGATGATTATATAATAAATGAAGTAGCGATAACAAAAGAATTATAAAAGAGGTGTAGGTATGGGAAAATTTAAATTTATTGAAACAGGAATTAAAGGATTATATATAATAGAGCCTACAGTTTTCGGAGATAACAGAGGCTACTTTATGGAGACATATAATTTTAAGGATTTTAAAGAAGCTGGATTAGATATGACGTTTGTACAAGATAATCAGTCTAAATCGAAAAAAGGAGTACTTAGAGGACTTCATTTTCAATATAAACATCCGCAAGGGAAGTTAGTAAGAGTTACAAAAGGAGAAGTTTTTGATGTGGCTGTTGATCTTAGAAAAAATTCAAAAACATATGGCAAATGGTATGGTATAGTATTATCTGAAGAAAATAAAAAACAATTCTATATTCCAGAAGGTTTTGCTCATGGATTTTTAGTTCTTTCAGAAGAAGCCGAATTTGTGTATAAGTGTACAGATTATTATCACCCCGAAGATGAAGGAGGAATTATTTGGAACGATCCAGATATAAATATAGACTGGCCTTTAGATAGAGTAGAAGAAATAATTTTATCAGAAAAAGATAAAAAGTGGAAGACATTAAAAGAAACAGCTACAAATTTTTAAATATCGCTTAAAAATTATATTATAAATATGTGGAGGTAAAAAATGAAAAAAATATTAGTAACAGGTGGAGCGGGTTTTATTGGAAGTAACTTTATAAGGTATATGTTAAATAAATATGAAGATTACAAAATAATAAATTTAGATTTGCTTACATATGCAGGTAATTTAGAAAATTTAAAAGATGTAGAGGATAATCCTAATTATGAATTTATAAAAGGGGATATAGCAGATAGAGGATTAGTTAATAATCTATTTGAGAAATACAACTTTGATTATGTAATAAATTTTGCAGCAGAATCACATGTAGATAGAAGTATAGAAGACCCTGGAATATTCGTAAAAACAAATATCATGGGGACGCAAGTGCTTTTAGATGCAGCTAAAAAATATGGTATAGAGAAATATCTACAAGTATCTACAGATGAAGTATATGGTGCATTAGGACCTACAGGAATGTTTACTGAAAAAACTCCATTAGCACCAAACAGCCCATATTCAGCAAGTAAGGCTAGTGCTGACCTTTTGGTAAGGGCATATTATAAAACTTTTGGATTGCCTGTGAATATTACAAGATGTTCGAATAATTATGGACCATATCAGTTTCCAGAAAAATTAATACCGCTTATGATAGCCAACGCTTTAGAAGATAAAGATTTACCTGTCTATGGAGATGGACTACAAGTAAGAGATTGGCTGCATGTAAAAGAACATTGTAGTGCTATAGATACTGTACTTCACAAAGGTAAAATTGGTGAAGTTTACAATGTAGGTGGAAATAATGAAAAGAAAAATATAGAAATAGTAAAGCTAATATTAGAAAAGCTTGGTAAACCTGAATCGCTAATAAAATATGTAAAAGACAGACCAGGACATGATAGAAGATATGCAATTGATAATACAAAGATTACAACAGAACTAGGATGGGAACCAAGCTATACATTTGAACAAGGAATGGAAGAGACTATTCAGTGGTATTTAGATAATAGAGATTGGTGGGAGAAAATTAGAAGCGGTGAATATATGGAGTATTATGAAAGAATGTATGGAAATAGATAAGAAAAAACTATTATAGTTAAGGTGAGATTATATGAAAATTTTATTATTAGGTGGATATGGACTTTTAGGCAGTGATATTTATAATGTTTTAGTAAGTAAAAGATATGAAGTAGTAAGATATACAAAAAGAGAGTTAAATTTAATGGATAGAAAAAAGCTAGAGACAGTCCTTAAATATTATAATCCTCAAATAGTTATAAATGCTGCTGGTTATACTGATGTTAATAGAGCTCAAAATGATTTTCAAAGTGCTTTTGATATAAATTGTATTGGGACATATAATTTAGTTTATTCTCTGAAAAAAATAGATGCTAAATTGATATATATTAGTACAGATTATATATTTAATGGTGAGAAAAACGAACCTTATACTGAAGAAGATGAAGCTTTACCATTAAATAATTATGGTTGGACCAAATTAGTGTCAGAAGATATAATTAGAGCTAATTATAAAAATTATTATATTATAAGAACATCATGGTTATTTGGCTTGAATGGGAGATGTTTCCCTAAAATTATATTGGACAAGTTAAAGAATAATAAAAAAGTTGAAGTAGTAGAAGACCAAATAGGTTCACCTACTTATACTATTGATTTGGCAGAGAATATATTAGATGTAGTTAATTTACCTTATGGGATTTATAATATAACAAACAGTGGTAATACATCATGGTATGACTATGCTAAATTAATTGCTGAATATGCAGGACTAGATTCATCCAATATAATATCGATTAAAACGAATAAGTATTTTGAGAAAGTGAAACGACCATCATATTCTGTACTTAGTAATTCAAAGTGGAAAAGTTACAATAGACCATTGAGGCATTTTAGTGAGGCACTTAGAGATTTTATTGATAAAGTGATATAAATAATATGCTTGAAAGGGGTTAAGATTATGACTATACAGTTATTCAAACCAACTTTTAGAGTGGAAGAATGTTTAGAAGAAATTAGAGAGTGTTTAGAGAAAGGATGGACAGGATTAGGATTTAAAACTATTGAATTTGAAGAAAAATGGAAAGAATATACTGGTTTTAAAAATGCTCATTTTTTAAATTCTGCAACTGCAGGTTTGCATCTAGCTATTAAGATTTTGAAAATGACAAATGGTTGGCAAGATGGAGATGAAATAATATCAACACCATTAACATTTGTATCAACAAATCATGCAATAGCTTATGAAGGATTAAAGGTAGTTTTTGCTGATGTAGATGAATATTTGTGTCTAGATCCTAAAGATGTAGAAAGGAAAATAACAAATAAAACGAAAGCTATTTTATTTGTAGGGCTTGGTGGAAGTACAGGTAAATATGAAGAGATAGTTGAGATATGTAAAAGATACAAATTAAAATTAATAATTGATGCTGCTCATATGGCAGGAACTAGACTAAATGGGGAGATTCCTGGAAAGGAAGCAGATGTATTAGTTTATTCATTTCAAGCGGTCAAAAATCTTCCAACTGCAGATTCAGGTATGATTTGTTTTAAAGAAGAAAAATATGATAAGCTGTGCAGAGAAATGACATGGTTGGGAATTAATAAAGATACTTATGCCCGTACAAATGATAAAGGCGTGTATAAATGGAAATATGATGTTGAATATTTAGGCTATAAATATCATGGAAATTCAATTATGGCTGCTATTGGATTGGTTCAATTAAAGTATTTAGATATAGATAATGCCTATAGAAGACAACTTGCAAAATGGTATGATGAAGGATTCAAGAATCATTTAGATAAAATTAAACCTATTAGAGTTCCTATAAATTGTGAATCTTCAAGGCATTTATATATTATTGAAGTTAATAATAGAGATGATTTATTGTTAGCACTAAATGAAAATGATATATATCCAGGAGTACATTATAGGGATAATACAGAATATAGAATGTATTCATATGCAAAAGGTACTTGTCCAAATGCACATAGAATGAGTAATAGAGTATTATCTTTACCTATGCATTTAAGAATGACTAAATATGATGTAGATTATATTTGTGAGAAAATAATTAAATATAGTAAATAATAGAAGTGGGTGTAATTATGGAGCATGATTATTTTGTTAAATGTAATGGGTTTATTTTAAGACCATTAAGAAAATCGGATTTAGAACTTTTAAGAAAGTGGAGAAATAGTGATAATATACGAATATGGTTTCTAAATCAAGGTATTATAGATACTAATCAACAGATGAAGTGGTTTGAAAAATATGTGAGAAAACATAACGATTTAATGTTTATAATTGAGGAAACTGAAGAATTAATGCGACCAGTAGGAGCAGTAGCATTATATAATATAGATGATCATTTATTAGAAGCTGAATTTGGAAGATTAATGATTGGGGACTCTGAAGCAAGGGGTAAATATTTAGGATTGAAAGTTACAAAAGCTTTATGTGATTTTGGATTTAATACTTTGAAATTAAAAAAAATTTATTTAGAAGTTTATGAGGATAATAAACCTGCTATTAAAATCTATAAAAAATGTGGTTTTCAGTATGAGAGAGAATACATTAAGAATAGAAGAAAAATCATAGTAATGCAGAAAATGGCGGAACGAGTGATGGAAAATGAAAAAGAAGACTAAAATATTAGCTATTTGTCAAAGTAAAATTCCTTCAGCTGTGGTAGGGGTTATTAAATCATTAGATTATTTGTCAAAAAAAGGTGTTATAGATTTTCAATTTGTAGAGAGTATTAATGTTACAAAAACTCTTTTAGCTGAAATAGATACGTTAATTTGTATTAGAGGAGCAGAGGAAATAGAATTAAATATAGTAAGCGAATGTAAGAGACTTGGTAAATATATAATATATTTTATTGATGACGATTTATTAAACGTACCATTTTCAGCTAAGTGTTCCATGTATTTTAATAATGAAATTATTAGAAATAATATATATAAAATTATGAAATTATCACATTGTTTATGGACTACAAACAAAAATATTGATTATAAATATAGAGGCTTCTTTGAAAGGTCAGTAGTTTTAGATGCTCCTGCTCTTCTTTTAGATAGTAAAGAAATATGTTGTCAAAATAAAGAGAATAATAAAATAGTAATAGGTTTTTGTGGAGGAATTGATCATAAATCTTTTTTAGAAGAATTGCTGGATGATACCATAAAAGTAATATTAGATAAATATTCCAATAAAGTGAAGTTTGAGTTTATGGGAGCAAGACCGTCATTTATTGAGAAATATTCACTAACTTATATTCCGTATCAGAAAGATCATAAAATATATGCAGAAATTATAAAATCTAGAGGTTGGGATATTGGTCTAGCTCCATTGCCAAAATCAGAATTTCATTCTTGTAAGTATTTTAATAAATTTTTGGAATATGGAGCTATTGGAGCAGCTGGGGTTTATTCAAATGTAGAACCTTATACTTATATTATAAAAAATGGATTTAATGGCATTTTAGTCGATAATAAAACTGAAGATTGGATAAGAGCTATTACTTATTTAATAGAAAATAGGAATGTTATGTATTCAATTAAGATAAATGCGAAAAAACAATTAGAGAGGGATTTTTCTATTTCTTCAATAGCTAATGATATTATTTCAAAAATACCAGAATTAACAGAATACTTTGCTCCTTATTGTAATGAGAAAAAGATAAAATTTGATAATAGAAAAAAAAATAAGTTTATTTATAAACTTTTAAGTATTTTAAAGAGAGAAGGGATAAGAGCCCCTATTTACATTGTTAAAAGAATTCTTTTAAAGATAAAAACAAATTTTTGAACTTATTAATTAAAAAAGTTAATCATGAAATGTGAGGGTGAACAAATTGCAATATTTTAAAAATATATATAGGGCAAGATATATTCTATTCAGCCTTGTCCGACAAGATTTGAAAAATAAATATAGAAATTCATTATTGGGAATTGCTTGGTCTTTATTAACTCCATTGGGACTGGTTACAATAATAGGTTTTGTTTTTTCTGTTGTATTAGGACAACCTATAAAAGAATTTATACCTTTCTTATTTTCTGGATTAATGCCATGGTTTTTTATTGTGGAAAGTGCAAGTGGAGGTACAGTAGCATTTATTGTTGCTGAAGGGTATATTAAGCAAACACAAACTCCAGTTGAGATTTTCCCAATAAGAGTTTCATTAGGCGCATTTATTAATCTTATATATTCTCTGTTAGCATTCTTTATAGTTTATTTGTTTATAAGTTTTGAAAAATTTAATTTAAATATGTTTATGATAATACCTGCTCTTATGATTTGGTTAATATTAGGCATATCCTTATCGACAATTGCTGCTATAATTAATACATATATAAGAGATTATGCTCATTTACAATCATTAGTATTACAAGGGCTATTTTATGCAACACCGATTATGTTTCCTCCTGAAATGTTAAAAGCGAGAAATTTTTCTTGGATATACATGTGGAATCCTTTTTATTATATGATGGAGATTATAAGGAAACCTTTATTAGGAGATAAAATTCCAGAACTATTTATTTGGATAGTAGCATTGTTATTTACTTTAATTTTATTTATAATCGCAGTAATTCTTATGACAAGAATAAATAGAAAAATTACTTTTTTAATATAGAGTTTAGGAAGTGAAAGAATGAGTCAAATTATACTCAAAGATATAAAATTAGTATATCAAATAAAAAAAGAAAAAAGGATAAAAGATATATTTATTAAATCCAGACATACTTTGAATAATAGTTTATTAGCTAATAATAAAATTCTTGCATTAAAAAACATAAATCTAGAACTACGAGATGGAGATAGATTAGGTATTATTGGTCATAACGGTGCTGGTAAGAGTTCTTTACTTAAATTGATAGCAGGAATATATCCTCCAACAAGTGGTCAAATACAAGTAGATGGTAGAATAGCAACTTTATTTGAATTAGCTACAGGGTTTGAAATGGAAGCTACAGGATGGGACAATATTTATTTAAGAGGGCTTATGTTGGGAGAAACACCTGACAGTATAAAGCAAAAGGCGGATGAAATAGCTGAATTTAGTGAATTAGGAGAGTATCTAAATATACCTGTTAAATATTACTCATCAGGTATGTTTATGAGACTGGCTTTTTCAATATCAACAGCTATAGAACCTGATATATTATTACTAGATGAAGTTGTAGCGGCAGGAGATGCTAGCTTTTTAAATAAAGCTAAAAAGAGAATGAGAGAGCTTATGGATAGCGTAAAAATATTAGTTTTTGTTACACATGATATGATATCATTGAAAGATTTTTGCAATAAATGTATATGGTTAGAAAATGGACATATAAAAATGGAGGGTTCTCCAGATGAAGTTTCTCATAAGTATTTAAGTAGTATTGGATTAGGTTAGTTTAGTTCGTTATAAATATCAGGGAGGTATGTTATTGAGTAATTTAGTTGAGAAAAAACAATTATCTGTAATATTACCGTGCTTTGGAAGATATGAAATTATAGAATCATATTTAAAAGATACAATAAAACAGTTAAGTTTGTACGAACAATATTTTAATTTAGTAGTAGTATTAGATGGGATTTATTGGGAAAACGTACCTTTGATTAGAACATTAAAAACTAGATTTACTGATGTTGAAATAATAACAGTTAAAGATGAAACACATTTGCCTGCTTTTTTATATAATGTAGGAATCAGCAGAGTTAAAACTCCATATGTTACATTTGCATGGGCGGGGAGTTCTTTGCATATAGAAGTTGTTGAGAAGCTTAATTCAATATTTGCTACTGCTGATAGATTGGAGAAGGTATATTATTTAAATATAGGGAAACCTAAAAAATTACCATATTACCCTAATGATGCTTTGAGATATGGATGGTGTCAATGTGAAAAAATCTATGAAATTAACCATTTGTTTGTTAGTATTGAAATTTTCAAAGAAATAGGTTATTTTGATGAAAGCCGCATAATTCAAAGTGCTTTTGATTGGGATTTTATAATAAGGTTAGCCAGAAATTATACGTTTCATGAAATTATGACATTAATTGCTGAAAATAAATTGACATTTGATATTTATCCATTTAACAAAACTTTTAATGTATCAAAAGATATTATTCATAGATATATATTAAGAACAAAGATTGGAACTAAAGAAAAATTGGACTATAATTTAACAGAGAATGAATTGCTATTTATAAATGATTTGCCTCAACAAGATAGAATGTTTTTGCTTAGAAATATAGAGCATGAAGATAATAGTATTATGAACTTAACAGAAAGCAAAAAAAAGGGGAATTACAAGATAACAATTGTTAGTGGTCTTTGGGATTATGTACACAATCAATTATGTTTTTTTAATTATTTAGACAAACTTTATGGGAAGAATTTTGCTACTTATAAAGTTATATTTGATTTTTCTATAACTATTGATGATATAAAAGATTCAGACTTGGTAATTTTTTCTAGATGCAGAAATCCAAGGATAATAGATATATTGAAATATTGTGAAGCTAATAACATAAATACTCTTTATATGATTGATGACAATTGGTTATGGGTTGGAAAAGATTGGCCGGAAGATTATGGGCATATTTTTTCGCCGGGAAAACCGGATTATGATGTGTTTGTTGAAGCATTAAAGATGTGTGATGCTACTTTGGTATATAACAAGTATTTGGAGGAAGATATAAAGCCTTATGCAAACAAAGTGTATAGAATAAAGGTAAATGTTAATTTGGATTTTTATAATACTGTTACTAATAAGACTGATGAGTATTTAATTATAGGATATTCTGGTTCACTTAGATATGATAATGAGGCTTTTAAGGCTCTAGCTGAGGTTGCTAAAGAGAATAAGGGAATAAAAGTGTTAATTTTTGGTTTCCTTACATCTGAACAAGAAGAATTATTTAAAGATGTTCAATTGATAAAATTAGAGTATAAATCATATTTTGAGTATTGCAAGCAAATTTCAAGTATAAACCCAGCTATTTTATTGGCTCCACTAGATAACAGCAGAACATCTATGTCAAAATGTCCAAATAAGTATTTAGAGATAACAGCAGCAGGTAGTGTAGGAATATACTCAGATGTGTATCCATACAATGAAATAATAAAAGATAATGTTAATGGGTTGTTAGTAAAATATAATTATAAAGAAGTTTGGAAAGAAAAAATCTTATATTTATTACAAAATAAGAATGTTTTAGAGGAAATAAAAAGAAATAGTATTGCAGATGTAAAAAATAGGTTTTCGACTGATGTTGTAATTGAACAATTTTGTGAAGTTATTAACTTAGTAATTAGGGGAGAATAGAAATGATTAGAATAGGGCTTGTTTCACATTCTCAAAGTATACGAGGCGCAGAAAAAATGTTACTAAATTTATGTATTTTATTAAAGGAAACTAATTATATATATCCGGTACTTTTCATACCTGATATTAATACAGGCAATTTAGTAAAAGAAGCTAAAAAACATAAAATTGAATGTAATGAGATACCTAGTAATATGTGGTATATTTATGCCAAACCATATGAAAAAAATAGTTTTTATCAATATTGCCAACAAATTAACGAACATACTAAACAATTTAGAGATTTATTTATAAATAATAATATAGATTTAGTAATTAATAATACTTTAACTAATTTAGTCCCTGTGCTTTCTGCTGTTGGTTTAGGTATACCAGTTATTACCTGGGTACATGGGATACTCGATTCTTATTTTATTGATGGTTATGATAGTAAGTACAGATTGTTAATGGATAGAAGTATATTGAAATTGAGCGAATATATTGTGTGCTGTTCTGAAATAGTAAAAAACTATTATAGTAGATATGTAAAAAAAGATAGTATTTTAACTATTCATAATTGGACGTATGATCCTATAATAGATATTAAATTCAATAGAAAATCTAACATTTTTGTATGTTTGAATGCATTTGAGTTTAATAAAGGAATTGATGTATTAATAGAAGCTGCTAAATTATTAAGAGATAGAGAATATGATTTTAAATTAGAATTATATGGGGATGGTACAGAAAAAGAAAAGATTATTAACAAGATTAGTTTATACAATTTAAAAAATTATATTGAGTTAAAAGGAAGAATAACGGATGTTTCTATTGCATATAAGAAAAGTTTGGCATTAATACAGCCTTCTTATTTTGAGTCATTTGGTATGACAGTTATAGAAGCTATGGCACATTCTAGACCAGTAATTGCTACAAAAAGTGGTGGACCTGAAGGGATTGTTCAAGATGGTAATACGGGTTTTTTAACTGAAATTGGAGATGCTGAAGAATTAGCTGAAAAGATGGCTTTTCTGTTAGATAATAAAATGTTAGCGGAACAAATGGGACAAGAAGGTAGGAAATTGTATGAACAAAAATTTACTAGACATGTGGCAAGGGAAAAGTTTGTTAGTATTATTGAGGATACATTGACTAATTTTAAAGAATATACAAACAGTAAACTTTTGGTATACGATTTATTAAATTTTATTCATGATAAAAACTATGTATATAAATATATAGAAGAAACTGCCTGTGCGGAAAGAGATGAAGTAAAAGAAAAGATTTCTCAAAACTTAAATGAGAGTATAATACATACGAATAATAAACGAATAGATATAAGCAAATTAAAGCCTTCTAGAAGAATTTACCGTTCGAAGAAATATATAATAGAAAGTAATAAAGATGCATTTAATACAATTAGCATTATAATTGGAACACATTTTCAGAAACCTAATGGAATATTAAGATTATTAATAAAGTCTGTTAATCATAAAGACTATGTTTTAAGAGAAGCGGAAATTAATTTAAACGATGTTAGTGATAATAGTAAAGTTTCTTTTGTTTTTGAAGAAATTAATAAAGTGCTTGGACATAGATTTATACTTGAATTTGTGCCTATTTATGAAAAAAATTCTTCTAAAATTTCTATCTATGAATATAGAGACAAGGGGACAAAAGTTTTTAAGAATAAATTTGTAAACTTAAAAAATAATTTGTATTTTGAGTTGAGTTAATATAGTCTTTTTATAAGGTGGGGTTTTATGACTAATAAATTAGTTAAGGTAGAGTTAGGATGTGGAAAAACAAAAACTCCTGGGTTTATTGGTATTGATAGATTTCCTTTTGATGGGGTCGATATTGTAGCTGATTTAAACGAAGGTATACCTTTAGAAGATGATAGTGTAGATCTTATTTATGCTTCTCATTCATTAGAGCATTTGAATGACTTGGTTTTTATTATGAAAGAAATATATAGAGTGTGTAAGCATAAAGCTATCGTTTGTATTGTAGCACCTTATTACAATACGTATTTGAACGTATCCAATCCATATCATAAACAAGTATTTAATGAGCATACTTTTAGGTTTTTTACAAATAGTGATTTTTCTGTTATAAGCGAAGAAGAGTACTATTTTCCAAATTCGAACTTTTGGGGATTAGGTAATAGTGACAATAGTAAATTAGAAATGGATTTTAGGTGTATAAATATGGAATTTTTTTATTTTCCAGAGTATGAACTTTTAGATGAAGACGAAAAGCGAAGACTAAGGCAGACAAAAGCTAATGTTTGTGATCAAATAATGTATCACTTATTGGTTGTAAAGAAACCTATATCTGATGAAGAAGTTATTAAAATTTCTAATTCACCACTATTTGAACCAGATTATATAACTAGAAGAAAAATAAGAACTACAATAAGAAAACTAGAGAGAGATAAAAAGCTTTTGGAAGAAGCTTTAAATAAAAGAACAAATGAGTGTAATAAACTTTATGATGAGAAAGTGAAATTAGAAAAAGAATTGGTTGCTATAACAAGTGAAAAGGAAAAAATAAAACAAGCTAAATATAAAATGCATGAAGAATTAGAAAAGTTGAAAAATGAGAAAGAGAAGCTAAAAGAGGAAAGAATACAATTAAAGGTATTTTTATCTGCTGAAAAAGATATTAGAAGAAATTTAGAAAGAGAAAAGGTTGAATTGCAACAAGAGTTAGTGAAAAAAGAGAGAAAAAACGACATATTGAGAGAGCAGAATATGAAATTAGAGAGAGAGCTACAAATGATTAAAAATGAAAAAAAGTGGTTGGAAGAAGAAAAAATTAGATTAGAAAAAGAATTGGATATAATCAAATATGAAAAAGAAGTTTATTACAATGAAAAAACGAGATTTTTACAAAAACTAGAAGAGAATAAGAAAATTATTGATAATCTAATGATTGAAAACGAAAGAAGTAGATTACAACTAAATAATATTTTATATACGTTAAAAAGGTGGGGAAGACATTTTAGAAATATAACTAATACAAGAGGATATATCATTTTACAGAAACTTAAACGTATTCTGGAATATAATGATATTATAAAAGATATTGCAGATAAAGAATTTATTACTAGTGTTATATTAAAATCTAAATTAGATTTAAGTACTTACAAAATGAAATTTTCTGATTTTATACCTAATGATAGATATTTTGAATATGAAGTGTTTATAGATGAAAAAGCAGAAGTTTTAAAATTCTATATTCTTAATTTTGTTCAAAGCAGGTTATTTGTTGAAATTGTTAATAATGATAGAATTGTTTATCAAAATATTTTGCAACTTGATAATGATGGAGTCGTTAGTATAAATGTTCAAAATATTTCAGGGGATTCTTTTATAAGATTTAAAACATTGAACGAAGAGGATATAATATGTGTTTTAGAATGGTATAAGAGAAAGAGCTTATTGAAGTTTTTTAAGGAAGATATTAAATTAGTGTATTACTAAAATATTTGAATAATCAAATGTTTTATAATAAATATATCTATTTTTTTATTTCATACTACTTTACAAGAAATAAAGTGTTATTTGTCATAAAGTAGAAAAAACAAACACCCAAATCCCCGGAATACTAACAAACAAAACTAACATTCTAGGGAGCGTTTGATTATGATTAGTGTTTCCAAAAATTTAATGAAATAAATATTAAATCAATATTTAAATAGTTATAGATGTATAAAAAATACAGCTAAAATATTGAATTTAATATATTATTTTCTATCATATTCAAATTTCAATATTGATGAACTAATGAAAATTATACTGAAAACAGTTTGGTCATTAATACCTGAAAATCTAATAAAAGCTGAAATATTTCTAACTAGTGATGATATATTACAAGATAAATTCAGTAAAAAATTTGGCTGCTACAATAAACTTTTTGCTTATACAAAGAAAACAGGCAACGCTTATCTAAATGGACATTGATTTATTTCATTAGTAATAAATATTTTTTATGGCACAATAAAAGCATTAAATATTTATTATTATTAATTAGATATAAGCTATATGATAAAAAATATTAAAATTTGAAATAGCATCTAATGTGATAAATATAGTAATACCTTTTTTAGAAAAATATAATGTTATACTTATTTGTAATAGTTGGTATTCTGAAGACAAAGTACTTGAAATAGTTAAGAAATATAATAATTTAGATATAATATGTGCAATTAGAAGCGATACTGCCATATTTAATTATTACAGAAACTATTTTGAGAAACTATTTCGATAATATCTTTATCTTTGAGTTATTTAATAAATTAAGGAATAAATAAATTGTTTATTAGATATGGTAGAAACAGTATAGAATAATTTATGTAATATAAATTGAAAGGATGCAGAGTATTATAATGGATTATCGAAAAAAGAGGTAGCAGTATCGAAGGATAATTTATAGAATAAGGATGAGATAAAAATGAAAAAAGTTACCATTCAAATAGTTACTTATAATAGTGAAAAAGATATTATAAAATGTATAAATAGTATTAATCAACAGACATATCGAAATATAGAAGTAATAGTTATAGACAATAACTCCACAGATAAAACTGTGGAGTTATTGTTGAATAAATATTCCAATATAACACTTATAATAAATAATAAAAATTTAGGATTTTGTAAGGGACATAACATAGGATTTAGAGAAGGTAAAGGAGATTATGTTATCATATTAAATCCTGATGTTATTTTAGACAAGCATTTTGTCGAACAAGTAGTAAAAGCAATGGAAGGAAATCCAGATGTAGGTTTGATTTCTGGGAAAATATTGAGAATGGAACAAAACCTTATTACAACAAATATAATAGATTCTACGGGAATAGTAATGGCGCGAAATAGGAGAGCTTATGATAGAGGTCAAGGAGAAGAAGATAAAGGACAATATGATGAAAAAAATATTATTTTTGGAGTATGTGGAGCTGCGGCAGTATATAGACGAAAAATGCTTGAGGATGTAAAAATAGATAATGAATACTTTGATGAAAATTTTTTTGCTTATAAAGAAGATGTGGATTTGTCATGGAGAGCAAAATTATTTGGTTGGAAGTGTTTATATGTACCTAGTGCAGTAGCGTATCATAAAAGAGGGTGGAAAGAAAGCAGTAGAAAAGAAATACCACTTTTTTTAAGAATACATTCGATAAAAAATAGATATCTGACTATCGTTAAAAATGATAACATAATAAGTTATTTAAAAGATTTACCATTTATACTTGCTTTTGATATAGGAATATTTGTATATTGTTTATTCAAAGAACCAAAAACTTTAAAATATATTCTATGTACTATTAAACTATTACCTGATACAATAAAAAAGAGGGAGCAAATTAAAATAAAAACTAAAAGATTAAAGAAATTCAAAAATTTTTAAATTAAGGAGAAACATTGTATGGACCTATCAATTATAATTGTAAATTATAATACAAGAGAATTAACAAGACAAACTCTTCAATCCATATACAAATATAATCACAATCTAGACTTTGAAGTTATAGTGGTAGATAATAACTCATCTGACGACAGTATTAATATGATAAAAGATGAGTTTCCACAAGTGATTCTTATCCAAAATAAAGAAAACTTAGGCTTTTCTAAAGCTAATAATATAGGTATAAACAAATCAAAAGGGAAATACATATTATTATTGAACTCCGATACAATTATACAAAGAGATACGTTAGAAATTATGGTTGATTTTATGGAAACTAATAAAGAGGTTGGAGCTGCTGGATGTAAAGTTGTATTGCCAGATGGAAATCTTGATAAAGCCTGTAAAAGAAGTTTTCCTACACCCCGGAATGCATTTTATAATGCATTAAAACTAGACAAGCTATTTCCTCATAATAAAAAATTTGGCGAATATAATTTAACATATTTAAATGAAGACGAAATGCATGAAGTTGACAGTTTAGTAGGAGCATTTATGATGGTAAGAAGAGAAGTTATAGAAGAAGTAGGACTTCTTGATGAAAATTTTTTCATGTATGGAGAGGATATCGATTGGTGTTATAGAATAAAAAAATCAGGATGGAAAATAGTTTATTATCCAAAAACAAAGATTATCCATTACAAAGGTGGAAGTAGCAAAAAGAAAAATCCAAAGATTATATATGAATTTTATAGAGCTATGTATCTGTTTTTTGAAAAACATTATAAAAATAAATATTCAAAACTAACAAAATATATAGTTTATTTAGGGATATGGACTAAAATGGTATTATCTCTTATAACAAATTTATTTAAATCTAAAAAAATTCCTAATTCCTAAATTTTAATAACCGGGGGGACTAATTAGTGATAAAAAAAAATCAAAAGATATTAAATACAACATTAGTAGTAATAGATGGAATAATTATATTTGTGTCTCTTGTACTAGCATGGTTTATTAGATTTAAAAGCGGATTATTTACAGTAGAGGGTCATCTTGACTTTGCAACATATCTAAAACCTCTATTTTTTATAATTCCACTATATTTAAGTATATATAGCATTAATAGGTTGTATACACCACATAGGAGAAAAGATTTAATTACAGAAATAGGGAATATAATAAAAAGTAATTTTTTTGGTCTCATAATTTTAATGACCATATTGTTTTTAGTTAAACAAATCCACTATTCTAGATATGTTCTATTGATATTTTCTATATTGTCCGTTTTATTAACATCTCTAGAAAGAGTAGCTATAAGGACTATATTAAGAGCATTAAGAAAAAAAGGATTTAATATAAAACATATATTAGTCATAGGAGCTAGTGATTTAGCGGTTGAATTTCTAAGAAAAATAACTGTAAATAAGCAATTAGGTTACAGAGTATTTGGGATACTTGATGATAACAAAAAGATAAGATATAGGATAAAAGGCGCATCAGTTATTGGTAGGATAAATCAGTTAGATAAAATTCTTAGTAAACATTCATTAGATGAAGTAATTATTGCGATTTCACTAGATGAATATAGCAAACTAAAAGATATTATTAACGTTTGTGAAAAAAATGGTATTAGGACTCAAATTATTCCTGCTTATGTAAAATATATACCTGCTAAACCATATGTTGATGAGATTGACGGATTGCAGTTAATAAATATTAGGCATGTACCTCTTGATAATATTTTTAACAGTTTTATTAAAAGAACAATGGATATAGTATTATCTTTGATATCGATTATAATATTTTCACCTGTAATGATTTTTACTGCAATAATGATTAAATTGACATCGCCAGGACCTATTCTATTTAAGCAAGAAAGAGTTGGGTTAAATGGACGAAGGTTTAATATGTATAAATTTAGGTCTATGCATGTACATAATGAAGAAGTGGCAGCTACCAAATGGACTACTAAAGATGATCCAAGAAAAACAAAGTTCGGTAGTTTTATAAGAAAAGTAAGTATAGATGAACTTCCTCAATTATTTAACGTATTAAAAGGCGATATGAGTCTTGTAGGACCGCGTCCTGAAAGACCTTTCTTTGTAGAAAAATTTAAAGAAGAAATACCTAAGTATATGATAAAACATCAAGTACGACCGGGGATGACTGGATGGGCACAAGTAAATGGATGGCGTGGTGATACGTCTATAGTAAAAAGAATAGAACACGACATATATTATATAGAAAATTGGACTTTATTATTAGATATAAAGATATTATGGCTTACAATATTTAAAGGATTTGTAAATAAAAATGCATATTAGTTAGTAGGGGGGATACATTTGAACATATTAGTAACAGGTGGGGCAGGATATATTGGTTCCCATGTAGTAAGAGAACTTATAGGTACAAAAAATAATGTTGTTGTTTTTGACAATCTACAGAAAGGTCATAGAGATGCTATAAAAGGAGTAACATTTGTAGAAGGAGATTTGAACAATAAAGAGCTATTAGATAAAACTATGAAAAAGTACGATATAGATTCAGTTATACACCTAGCTGCTGATAGTTTAGTAGGAGAGTCTATGGAGAATCCCTCTAAATATTATACAAACAATGTTTGTAGTGGTTTAAACCTATTAAATTCTATGGTTGAGAATAATGTAAAGTACATAGTATTTTCATCAACAGCTGCCGTATATGGCGAACCTAAGAGTATTCCTATTACAGAAGATAATGAAACTAAACCGACTAATGTGTATGGTGAAACTAAACTTATGTTTGAAAGTATCTTAAAGAGATACGATGAAGCTTATGGAATAAAGTACATGTCTTTAAGATATTTTAATGCTGCTGGAGCCCATATATCTGGAGAAATAGGTGAAGATCACAATCCTGAAACTCATTTAATACCTATAATTATGCAGGTAGCTTTAGGGCAGAGAGAAAAAATATTTATCTTTGGGGATGATTATGACACTAAAGATGGTACATGTATAAGAGATTACATACATGTTACAGACTTGGCTAATGCACATATATTAGCATTAGAAGCATTAGAAAGTGAAAATAAATCAAATATATATAATTTAGGTAATGGTGAAGGATTTTCAGTAAGAGAAGTAATAGATATGGTTGAAAAAGTAACAGGAAAGAGTATAACTAGAGAAGTATCTGGCAGAAGACCTGGGGATCCGGCTGTATTGATTGCAAGTTCAGAAAAAATTATAAAAGAGCTAGGGTGGAAGCCTAGGTTCGATAGTTTAGAAAAAATAATAGAGACTGCATGGAAATGGCACAGCAATAATCCAAAAGGATATGACGAATAACTTAAATTAGATTACCGGGGGTGTAATTATGTCAGTTAAAAAAGCCATAATCCCAGCAGCTGGTTTGGGAACAAGATTTTTACCAGCCACAAAGGCACAGCCTAAAGAGATGCTGCCTATAGTAGACAAGCCTACTATACAGTACATAATAGAAGAAGCTATTAAATCTGGTATTGAAGATATCCTTATAATTACTGGTAGAAACAAAAGGGCTATTGAGGATCATTTTGATAAATCAGTTGAGCTTGAATTAACTCTTGAAAAAAAGGGGAAAAAAGAATTACTACATCTAGTACAGGATATATCTAATATGGTCAATATACATTACATAAGACAAAAAGAACCTAGAGGATTAGGACATGCTATATACTGTGCAAAATCTTTTATAAAAGATGAACCATTTGCAGTACTATTAGGAGACGATATAGTAGATTCTCCTAATAAACCATGTCTAAAGCAGTTAATAGATGTATACAATGAGTATAAGACTACAATATTAGGAGTACAAGAAGTAGCGAAAGAAGATGTAAGTAAATACGGTATAGTTTCAGGTATGCATATAGAAGACGGAGTGTATAAGGTAAAGGATTTAGTAGAAAAGCCTCCTGTAGAAAAGGCTCCATCAAATATAGCTATTCTTGGAAGATACATAATAACCCCAGAGATTTTTGAAATCCTTGAGAATACTAAACCAGGTGCTGGTGGAGAGATTCAGCTTACTGATGCATTAAAAGAACTTGCTAAAAGACAGGCTATGTATGCATACGTTTTCGAAGGCAAAAGGTATGATGTTGGAAATAAATTAGGTTTCTTACAAGCAACAGTAGAGTTTGCATTAAAACGTGAAGATTTGAGAGACGATTTTAGAGCATATTTGTTAAGTTTATTGGAAGATGAAAATAATTTATTGCATATTAAAGAAGCAGTTGCTGTGGAAGCTGATTAGAAAGTTTTTTGTTAGGTTAAAGGCAGGTATTATATAAAGTACCTGCTTTTACTTATATCACTTATGAAATTTTTTATAATCCATAGAAAATTATATTTAAAATTGTTTTTAATTTTAAATATAATTTCCGTAATGGATTTCAACAAAATCTACCTTATACAAATTTAAATTGAAGATTTTGTTCTAATATTCCTAATTTATAATATTTTTATAAAAAGTTAAATATATTAACAAATTGATGGAAAAATTTATATAATAATAGATATAAAAGGGATAGATTATGAGAATTTATTATCAATTTTGATAATTATAGTTATTCTGTTGATTTTTAACATATATAATTATATAATGAAGGTATATAATATATATTAATATTTTATTCTAATTTTGATTATTAGGGGTTGATTTATATGTATAATTTACATGAGTATGAAGATAATTTTAATAATATTATTTATGGGGAATTTATTAAATTTAGATACAATTATAGATATCAAATAGAGAAATATTTAAAATTGATTTATTTTAAAAATATAAGTATAGATAGTATTCATAATAATGTAGATATCGAAATTATATATGATATAGACAGAAAGCTATTAGATTGGTATTTTACTAAAGGGCAAGATGTTTTAAATGAAATAGAGAATAAACTTTTAACTAATAGTATAAATAGTGAACAATATACTCAAATCGAAAATGCCATAAATGGATTATTAAAGTTATTTAATATTATATGGGAGAGAGAAAGTAAAGATAAACTACAAGATATATATAAACTTATATTAGATGCTCCTTTGATTTTATTAAAAAGAGTTAAACAAATAGTTGGAAATGAAAAGATAAAGAAGGAAAAAGTCGATATAAATTATTGGCAAGTGCTTGAAGAAGATAGATATGATGTTTTATATTATAATGAAATTCCTCTTATAGCTGCATAAAGTGAGGTGTATTAGAATGGAACAAAAAAGCATTAACAAAGATAAGTATGCGAAATTAGTAAGGAATATAGATATAAATCAATTGAATTTGGTAGAACTTTATAGTAAAAAATATGTAACAGCATTATACAATAATGAGAATTTAACAAAGATAAAAGTTGACATTAAACATAGGTCTGGACTTAAAAGTGTTCAAGATAATAGTTTTATTACAGAGTTTAAGACAGAAATATTTTCAGAAACAGAAAAAGGTGAAAAAATATTTAATATCTTTGTTGTTTATGAAATTGTTTATTCACTTAGAGAAAATATAGATTTGAATGAATTAAAAGATGAAGTTGAATTCTTTGTTTTTAGAAATGTACCTGTTAATATATGGCCATATATTAGAGAAACCGTTAGTTCAGTTACTACTAAAATGGGATTTCAACCGTTAGTATTAGAGCCTTTAAAAATTTTTTAGATACATATGTAAAAGGGGCTTACAAGAATGATACAATTTAGGTGTAAAAACAGTTCTAGTTCAAAAGATGATATTGTTAAAGAAATAGGAGACTTTATTCTGAAAAATAAAGTCTTTTTTGATATTTTTTGTGATATAATGGTCAGGTGTAGTAAACTATCTGACTATAATAAAAGTTTTATAGATACTTTATTTTTGATTTATTATCCAATAGACCTTAGTTCTAGTTTAGTGTTAGAATTTAAAAGTAAATTAGACGAATTTTTTAATACAACTGATAATATGCTAAACAAAAGAAGAGGGGATGTTGTTGAATATATATTAGAAAAAATTACACCTAGAAAAAGGACAAGTAGTCCTTTTATAAAAGAGACAGAGTTTTATATATACTATAAAGGTTATAGACTTGGGACTTCCAATCATGATATAGATTTAGGAATATATTGTGATAAAGATAAGTTCGTGGAATTATACGAATGTAAAGTCAAATTAGAAAATTTTTTGTATGATAGACCTCCATTGAAAAGAAAAAGTAGAAGAAAACTTGGTTATCTTAAGGAGGTATACAGAAGGATACAAGATATTGATAAAGATATATATTTAGTTTGTTTAGAAGAAAATTTAGAATTGTATAGAGATACTTTAGATAAATATGGTTATGCAATGATAAGTATATTATCGAGAAATGATATAGAAAATTTAGTTAAGAGATTTTAATTTACATATATATGTATATATTTTCAAAGATAAAAACTTTTTTATAGGCGATAGTAAGGTTTACATTATCATTTGTATTATTGTTAGGGAAAGATGAAATAATTTATTTGCAAAGTTTTTTAAAGAAATAGGATGGGTTGAAGGAGAGTTGGTTCAGGCGTAAGGAAGCCATAGATATAGTTTCTAAAATTATTGAATAGGAAGGTCGATTATTATGGCAAATAGATTGCCAGCTTATTTGAAGGGAAAGATAAGGAGAAAAAATATTTTAATGTACTCCCTAAGGAAAGAGATGAAAGATTAAAAGAAGATTTATATAAATTATCTGCCTATCGAATAGGTAATTATAATGCTGGAGAAAGGGAGTTATTGCAACGAAAGGAGAGTATGTACTGAATAAAATTACTATTTGTGGAAATAAAAACACAAGTTATAAACAACGTTATCAGAGACTATTTAATTAATGGAGTAAATTCCATAGCTACATTAGACGAACATTTTGTAAGAGCAGATGGTATGAGTATATACGGACCGACAAAAGGTATAATACAGAATATAAAAAAAGAAATAATGCATATCAAGAATTTGATAATGAAGTTATTTTAGATATATTGAATTCTGTTTATAAGTGAAGTTTTTTGTTGAATAAAGGTAGGTATTTTATTGAAGTACCTACCTTTATCTATATATAAAAAGGTAAGAATACAGTTAAAATAATATGCAACATTTAAAATTAAATTATTTTCTATGCTAAAAATGATGCTGTTAATAAGGATTTTAACAAAATTTATATAAATTATTAAAAAAATTGAAGGAAAATACAAATAAATGTAGAAATAATTACTATATTATAAAATAAAACAATAAAATATTAAAAAGTTACAAAACTGACCAGTTACAGCTAGAATTAGAAATAAAAACAAAATAATTATATTTAAGACAAAGGAATAAGAAAAAAGAACTAGTAAAGCTCTTATTTTTTGATTATGTAGGTTATTTTGTAAATTAAAGAGAGTATTTAAAGAATATTGGAGTTTTATGTTTTAGAAACATAGAGCATATTTTTAATAATAAATTATTATGGGGGGATAAAAATGAATAGACTTAATGTATATTTTCAATATTGTTATGGAATAAAAAAGATTGAAAAAGAGTTTAGATTTAATGATAAAAACAGGACTTTTGCGATATATGCTCCAAATGGAGTAATGAAAACATCATTTGCTAAAACTTTTAGTGATTATGCTAATGATAGAGAAACGAAAGATTTAGCTTTTCCAGATAGAGAAACTATAAGAGTGATTGAGACTGATAATGAAATTAAACCTAGTAATGTTTTTGTTATAGAACCATATAATGAAGATTATCAATCAGAAAAAATATCTACATTGCTTGCAAATAAGGAACTTAAAAAAGAATATGAATTTATTCATGAGGATATTGATAAAGTTAAAAAAGAATTAATAAAGAAATTAAAACAATTATCTGGGCTGTCTGGTAAAAAGGACGATATTGAGAAGACTATAGAAAAAATTTTCGGCAAGAATCTTTTAGATTTTCTTCTTGAAAAAGAGGAAACAATTTTAAACGATAAAGAAAAATTATTTCATGATATTCAATATAAAATAATTTTCAATGATAAAGTTATTAAATTTTTAAAAACAAAAGATTTTAAAAAGACTATTAGAGAATATATAGAAAAATATAACGAACTTATAAATGAATCACCTTACCTAAAGAAAAATTTTAGTTTTTATCATGCACAAAATGTTCAAAAACAACTTACGGCTAATAATTTTTTTAAGGCTGGGCATTCTGTAAATTTATCTGATGGTGACCAAAAAAAAGAATATTCAGATGGCGAAGAATTGAAAAAACTTTTGGAAAATGAAAAGAAGAAGGTTTTAGATGATGAAGAACTTCAGAAAAAATTTGACGAAATAAATAGCAAACTTACTAATAAAGAGTTGAGAGAATTTCGTGATTATTTATTGGAAAACCGTGAAATTTTAACACAATTAGTAAATTTAAAAAAGTTTGAAAAGGATATATGGCTTTCATATTTTATAGATCAAAAAGATTTATGTTTAGAATTAATAAATAAGTATAAAAAAGGGTTAAAGAAAATAAAAGAACTTATAGAGAGAGCTAAAAAAGAGCAAACCGATTGGGAAGAAGTTGTAAAGATATTTAATACAAGATTTTCGCATTTACCTTTTTATTTGAATATTAAAAATAAGGAAGATGTCATTTTAAAAGATGAGGTGCCTAGTATTGAATTTGTTTTTAGAGACGGAGAAGATGAGAAATTTTTCAAGGATAAAAATGAACTTATAAGAATATTAAGTACTGGTGAAAAAAGAGCTTTGTATATTTTGAATATAATTTTTGAAGTAGAAGCAAGGAAAAGAGAAGAAAAAGAAACACTGTTTATTATTGATGATATTGCAGATTCATTTGATTACAAAAACAAATATGCAATTATTGAATATTTGAAATACATGTCAGAAATAGATAAGTTTTACATGATAATTTTAACACATAATTTTGATTTTTTTAGAACAATACGAAGTAGGGGTGTTGTTCAATATGATCAATGTCTAATAGCGATTAAAAATAGTGAAGAAATAAGATTAGAAAAAGCCAAATATTTAAACAATCCTTTTGTTAGAGATTGGAAAAACAATTTAAATGATAGTAAAAAGTTAATTGCATCAATTCCATTTGTAAGAAATATTATTGAATATACGCAGAGTAATAAAAATGATGATTATTTATTACTTACATCTGTATTACATTATAAAAGTAATACAGAAGATATATTATTAGATGATATAAAAAGAATTTTTGAAAACAACATTCAAAATCTTGTTTTCCCAGATATTGATACAAATAAAAAAATAATCGATTTGATTTTTGAGACAGCAGATGAATGTTTGGTAGCAGAAGAGGGAATAAATTTAGAAAATAAGATAGTTTTGTCTATTGCTATTAGATTAAAAGCAGAACAATTTATGAAAGCGGAAATTACAGATGAACGATTTTTGAAAGATTTAGATAATTATAAAAATCAAACTTGTAAATTATTAAAAAAATACGAAGAAGAGTATAATGATGAAAAGAAAAATATAGAAATTTTAAAGAGAGTAAATCTTATTACTCCAGAAAATATACATATTAATTCTTTTATGTATGAACCTATATTGGATATGGGAGATAATGAGTTGAGGGCTTTATATCAGGATATAAAAAATTTAAAAAAACTTGCTTATTCAAATTCATAATAATAGGTATTAAGTTTAAATTTTACTGTTTTTTAGAGAATAATAATATGATTTGTTATATTTTATTATTTTTTAAAACCTTTTACAAATGAAATTGCTAAAATATTTTTAAGATTTTTATTAATATTTAAAGTGGGTATTTTTAGAAGGATACCTGCTTTTAGTTATAGTTATATATAAAATGTTATTTCTGCAAAAATATAGTATAGAAATCATTATTCGACGAAAATAGTCAAATGGATATTAGATTTTTTGTTTAATAATTGCAGTAAGGATTAAAAACATTATTGTTAGTTCATAAAGGGGCTAATAAAAAAATGAGGTGAAAGTATGGATTTTGATATTTGTAGTGCTATAGAAAATAGGGAAGTTATTCAATTCTATTATGACGGAGGTATAAGAATAGTAGAACCATTTTGCTATGGTATAAATAGTAAGGGAAACTATGTTTTAAGGGCATATCAGATAGGTGGATATAGTTCATCTGGGGAACCTATAGGATGGAGACTATATAATGCTGATAAAATGATAAATATTTCTTCAACTGGTCAAAAATTCACTCAAATAAGACCTGGGTATAATCCTAACGACGGAGGTATGGTTAGAATAATATGTAATGTTTAAAACTAAAGTTAGCCCCTTTATGATAAATTTATATTGATATTACATAATATATGTAGAAAATTTTAATAAAAAAATAGAGGCAAATTAACTATTTAAAAATATAAAAACCTATAAAACGTTTAAAAAATTGTAGATTCAAAAAATTTAAGGAGTTAAAAGGAAATGAGTAAATCAGCAGATGAAAATAAAAATATAAGAACATACAAAATGAAAATAAAAGACAAAAGATTAAAATAAAGTAAGCAGCTTAACAGAAGATATAAAAATAATACAAAAGCTATATCAATATAACCTTGATTTGACTAATGCTTTAAATGGGAAGTGATATTCAAAGACAAAGTTATAAATAAAATAATCAATGCTGATTTAAACGGAGCATGTATATTAGGCAATAGAAAAGTACAGCAGAAATACAAAGCAGGAGGTAAAACCCATTGGCTTAATTTTAAGCTGTGCAATCCTATAAAAGTAGAAAGCGACGTTAAGTTTGTATTAATGCTAAAATAAAAATTAACAAGATTGCAAATATAAAACTTAACAGAATTGCAAAACAAATAGTATAATTATCTCCGAGATAAGGAGGTAATTAACATGATAGAAGTAATAAAGGCAGAATTAAATATTTTGAGGTGTTTAAATATGAAACCAAACTATAGTGACTTAGCAAGAAGATATGGAGTTTCAAGACAAACTATATCAAAATATGACAAAGGATTTGAAAGGAAAGAAACAAGAAAAAGAAAATCGAAATTAGATAAGTATAGAGAAGAAATAGAAGAAAAAATTAATTTAGCAGGTGCAACTATAACGGGTGTATATAAATACTTCTAC
>NZ_FQXO01000073.1 GCF_900129995.1 Caloranaerobacter azorensis DSM 13643
TTGAACTTAACCTAATGAACCGCCGTATACCGAACGGTACGTACGGTGGTGTGAGAGGTCGGTAGATGAATTAATCATCTACCTCCTACTCGATTGATAATCATATTTAAATTGGAGATTTCGTTATTTTTAATAAATTATTATTATATAAATTATTCAAAGCAACTATTATACCTAACTTACAATGTTCATATGTCAATCCACCTTGTAAATACGCCATATATGGCTCTCTAATAGGTGCATCTGCACTTAATTCAATAGATGAGCCTTGTACAAAAGCACCTGCTGCCATAATAACCTCGTCATCATATCCTGGCATATTCCAAGGTTGTGGTAAAACATAAGAATCGACTGGTGATGCACTCTGTATAGCTTGACAGAATTTAATTACACTATCTTTGTTATTAAATTCAATTCCCTGTATTATATCACTTCTAGGATCATCTACATCTGGTACAACTTTAAAGCCCAATTTTTTAAATACTGATGCAGCTAATAATGAGCCTTTTAACGCTTCTGCTACTACATGAGGAGCTAGAAATAAACCTTGTAAAGTAATTCTCGTTGTACCAAAAGTCAATCCACAATCTTTACCTATACCCGGTGCTGTACTTCTATTTGATATCATTTCTATTATTTCTCTTTTACCAACTATATAACCTCCGGTTAGCGCTAATCCCCCTCCAGGATTTTTTATTAAACTACCTGCTACTATATCAGCACCGACATCGGTAGGCTCTAATTTTTCAATAAACTCGCCATAACAATTATCAACCATACATATAATATCGGGATGTATCTTTTTTATATTTTCTATCGCAGTTTTTATTTGTTCTATTGTTATGGCTTTACGAGTACTATATCCGGTAGATCTTTGAATAAGTAAGAGTTTAGTTTTAGAAGATATAGAATTAAGAACATCATTAATCTTGATATTCCCATTTTCATCTAAATCTACTTCTTTATAAGTAATTCCAAATTCAGACAAAGCTCCTTTACTTTTCCCTTTAATACCTATAACTTTTTGTAATGTATCATAAGGTTTACCTGTTATTGATAATATTTCATCTCCAGGCCTTAATATACCAGATAAAGTTAAAGATAAAGCATGTGTACCTGATACGATAGTTGGTCTAACTAATGCATCCTCTGTGTTAAAAACATAAGAATAAATTTCTTCTACCTTTTCTCTACCAATGTCATCATAACCATAACCAGTTGTCCAATTAAAATGAGTAGAATTTAATTTTGCTTTTTGCATTGCAATAATAACTTTATATTGATTATATTCTTTAATCTCATCAATTTGATTAAATTTTTCTTTTAGTTCACTCTCATTTGCTAGAACTAAATCGATGATTTTTTTTTCAATATTGAAATGTTTACATAAAATATTTATCGTAGCCTTATCCACATAATCACCTCAATAAATTTATTATCTTTTGTATTTTAACATAATGTTGCTTTCTTTTTCAATCTTAATACAAATCGTCTTCAACTATATCTTCTTCTAATATTGTTAATAGATCGTATTTGGTCACCTTATGTTTATTTTTTAGCCTTACTGCTTGCCTTCTAATAGCTCTTTCTATAATATTTCTAACATATCTAGCATTGCCATTATCATATGTTTTCTTTTTTAGAATATATTCTATTTTTAAAATTGCTTTATTAGAAAACTGATATTGTCTATCTGATGCTATTTTTTTAGCTATTAAAATAAGTTCTTCTATAGAATAATCTTTAAAATCAATATAAATCGGAAATCTAGATTTAAGCCCAGGGTTAGTTTTTAAAAAATAATCCATCTCATCTTTGTATCCGGCCAATATTAATATAAAATTATCTTTATAGTCTTCCATAGCTTTTACAAGAGTATCTATTGCCTCTTTCCCAAAGTCTTTTTCCCCACCTCTAGCTAAAGAATAGGCTTCATCAATGAAAAGTATACCTCCTAATGCCTTTCTAATCTGTTCTTTTACTTTAACTGCTGTATGGCCAATATATTCTCCTACTAAATCGGCTCTATCTACTTCGATTAAATGCCCTCTTTCTAGAATACCTATCTCTTTGAATATTTTTCCTAACAATCTAGCTACAGTAGTTTTCCCTGTACCTGGATTACCTCTAAATACCATATGTAAGACTATAGGTTCAGTTAATAGATTTTCTGTTTTTCTTTTTTCTTGAATTTCAACAAAAGCTATTATTTCTTTGACTAATTTTTTTACATTATCTAAGCCTATTAAACTATTAAGTTCAATTAATATATCATTTAAATTAGTATCTGACTTACAAAGCTCTTCTTTTACAGTCTTTTTTTTATTAAAAAAAATATCAAAAGATGTGTGGAAGTTAGTTTTTCCGTATTTATAAAGTTTAAAACTCATAAATTCACCTCGAAATAGTTGCTATTACTATTTTATGAATTAAGTTGATAAAATGTTAAAAGCTTTTAAGAATTAATTCTTAAAAGCTTTTAACATCCCGATTTATTCTGTTATATTTTCATTATTTATTGGTTCACTTTGATTATTTTGATTTGTATTTCTTGATAAGAAATTCATCGCCGAATTAGGTGAAATTGTTGATATAGCATGTTTATAAATTAAATGTTGTTTTCCTTCGCTTTCTAAAACAATAGTATAATTGTCAAAACCTTTTACTGTACCTTTAAATTTATAACCATTAATTAAGTAAATAGTTATACTTATATTTTCTTTTCTAGCTTTATTAATAAAAGCATCTTGTAAATTAATATTATTCTTCATTTAAATCCCTCCATTATTGTATTATTAATATTTAAAAGTTTAATATGCTTCTAACATAGTTAACTATATAATCTACAATTTCATTTTTATCATTAAATCTTTCAAGATTTACCCAATGAATTCTATCATCTCTTCTGAACCACGTTAATTGTCTTTTAGCAAATCTTCGCGTATCTCTTTTTAATATATTTATTGCTTCTTCTAGAGTATATTCTCCTTTTAAATAAGCAATAATTTCTTTATACCCTAATCCCTGCATAGAGGTTAACTCACTAGAGTAACCCATTTTTAATAAGTTTTTAACTTCATCTATTAAACCTAATTCAATCATCTTATCTACTCTATGATTTATTCTATTATATAATTTTTCTCTGTCTATAGTTAGTCCAACCATTGCAATATTATATTTAGAATTTGGCTTTCTAAAATTTTTATAATAATGGGACATTGGTTTACCCGTTTCATGATATATCTCAAGTGCTCGAATGATTCTCTTTGTATCGTTTATATGTATTCTTTCTGCCGATATTGGATCAACTTTTTTTAATTCATCATGAATATATTTGTTACCAAATGTTTTTGCTTTATTCATCATCTCATTGCGAAATTCCGGATTAGAAACAGCATTAGTAAAATCTAATTCATATACTAAAGAGTTAATATAAAGACCAGTTCCACCCACTACAATAGGTAATTTACCTTTATTTAATATTTCGTTTATATATTTTTCTGCTAATTTTTTATAATCTGATACTGAAAACTTTTGATCTGGATATATTTCATCTATAAGGTAGTGTTTAATTCCTCTTTTTTCTTCTTCAGTAATTTTTGCCGTTCCTATATCCATATATTTATATATTTGCATTGAATCAGCCGAAATAATTTCTCCATTTAGTTTATGTGCTAATTCAATAGATATTTCAGTTTTTCCTACTGCTGTAGGACCAATTAATACAAAAAGTGGTTTCTTATGTGAGTTCATATTCTTCACCTTCTATGTTCTCTTAAATTTCTTTTCTAATTCGGATTGTGTTAATTTAATAATTGTTGGTCTACCATGAGGACAAGTATAAGGATTCTCTGTTTTAAAAAGCTCTTTTATCAAACTGGATATTTCTAATTCGTCAATTTTATCACCAGCTTTTATAGAACTTGTGCAAGCTAATTTCATTATTTTTTCTAGTCTTAAATCATAATTACTTTCTAACTTACTATCGAAATTTTCAAGATTATCCAGTATATCTAAAAATAGTTGCTTAGCATTAGGTTTGTTGAATATAACCGGTACACTTCTTAGTACAATAGAATACTTTCCAAATGGTTCTATAGTAAAACCTAATTTGTTAAATATTTCTAGATTTAATTCTACTTTTTTATATTCATTGAAAGTAAGATTAATTATTTCAGGTACAAGCATCTGTTGTGAAATAATAATTTGATTTTTAAATTGTCTTTTTAATTTTTCAAACATAATTCTTTCATGCGCCGCATGTTGATCTATTATATACAATATGGCATTTAATTTATCTTCTGCCAGAATATATGTTGAAAATAGTGTTCCAATAATTTGTATATTATCTATAGAGAATTTTTGTTTATTTTCTTTTTCTATAAGCTTTTCTTTATTCTCTTTTATTAAAGTGTTAGTTATAACTTGTCTATTTTTTAAAACTTCATCATTGCTTGATATATTAAAGTCTTTTTTTATTTTATTATCAATCGGTTTTTCGTAATTGATTTTACTATTTTTTCCTACTAAAAAATTACTTACTTCTTTATTGTAATTACTTTTTGTACTTAAATTATCAATAAAATTTATTTGTGTTTCCTGAACATTATCTTTATTAGTAATGTTCATTTGGGGAATAATATCTTCTTTTTTTAAAAGTTTTTTAACTGTATCATATATAGTACTGCATATTTCTTTTTCGTTTTTAAACCTAACCTCGGTTTTAGTTGGATGTATATTAACATCGATTTCATATGGAGGTACAAATAAATAAAGGATTATAACTGGGAATCTACTTGAAGGCAATAAAGTTCCATAAGCTGATTCTATAGTTTTTGATAATAAATTACTTTTTATGTATCTATTATTTACAAAAAAATATTGATGCGATCTATTACCTCTAGTGAATGAAGGTTCTGAAATAAAACCTTTCATAAGAAAATTATTATCCTTATAGTTTATTCTAATCAATGAACTTAAAAAATTTCTACCAAATAGATTGTAAATTACATCTTCATCATTACCATTGCCGCGTGTTCTAAATATTACTTTATTATCTTTGATATATTTAAATGAAATATTTGGATTGCTTAATGCGAGTTTGTATATAATATCATTTATCTTCAAAGTTTCTTTAGATTCACTTTTTAAAAATTTTGCTCTTACAGGAGTATTATAAAACAAATTAGTTACAATTACGGTTGTTCCTTTAGGGCAACCAACTTCTTTTCTGCTAATTACTCTACCTCCATGCAATACTATTTGATTACCTATAAGATTATTATCTGTTTTTGTTATAACTTTAAGTTGAGATACTGCTGAGATACTTGCTAATGCTTCGCCTCTAAATCCTAATGATTTAATTTTTTCTAAATCCTCTATTTTACTAATTTTACTAGTAGTATGCCTCATAAAAGCTATTTCTAAATCATCACTTTCAATACCTACTCCATTATCTGTAACCCTAATATAATCTTTTCCATAACCTTTTATTTCTATGGTAATAGAGGTTGCACCTGCATCAATCGAATTTTCTACAAGTTCTTTTACGACAGATGCAGGCCTTTCAATAATTTCACCAGCAGCTATTTTATTAATAGTACTTTCATCTAAAATCTTTATTCTACTCATTTAAATCGCTCCTATAATTTGTTTGCTTCTTTTACAATCTCATATAGAATATTTATCGCATCAAGAGGAGTTACTTTCATTATATCTATAGATTTTATTCTATCAATAAGATTATTATATTTTAAATTAAAAATATCTAATTGATATTCATTTTGATTTTCATTCGTTTCATTAGCATCATCTACATTTATGTTTTTATTTATATTTTTATCAATTGTCAATGCGGTATTATTAATATCCGTCTCTTCCAATTTATGCAAAATCTCTTTTGCTCTTTTAATTACTTCTATAGGTACACCGGCTAACTTAGCTACTTGTATACCGTAGCTTTTATCTGCACTTCCTTTATCTATCTTCCTAAGGAAAATAATGTCGTCTCCTTTTTCTTTAACTAATATACGGAAATTATTTATACCTTCTATTTTGCCTTCTAATTCACTAAGTTCATGGTAGTGAGTAGCAAAAAGAGTTTTAGCTTTTATTTTATCACTAATATATTCAATTACTGCCCATGCGATACTTAAACCATCAAAAGTACTAGTACCTCTACCTATTTCATCTAAAATTATTAAACTATTTTTAGTCCCATTATTAAGTATATTCGCTACTTCACTCATTTCAACCATAAAAGTACTTTGTCCTTGAGATAAATTATCAGATGCACCTACTCTAGTAAATATTCTATCAACTATTCCTATATTTGCATCATCAGCCGGTACAAAAGAACCTATATGTGCCATTAAAGTAATAAGTGCTACTTGCCTCATATATGTAGATTTACCAGCCATATTAGGACCTGTTATTATGGCAATCCTATTTTTACCATTATCGAGATAAGTATCATTTGGTATAAATAAATTTTCTCCTATAGTTTTTTCTACCACTGGATGTCTGCCGTTTTTAATTTGAATTATTCCATCTAAATTAAGTTTCGGTTTTACATAATTGTTTTTATATGCAGTTATTGCAAATGCACAAAAAACATCTAATACTGCTACTATTTTGGCACTTTTTTGTATCATTTTTATTTGATTTTTAATTGTGTCTCTGATATTTAAAAATATATCATATTCTAATTTCACTATTTTATCTTCGGCACCAAGTATTTTAGCTTCCATTTCTTTTAATTCAGGAGTAATATATCTTTCCGCATTAGCAAGCGTTTGTTTTCTAATATATTCATCAGGAACGTACTTCAAATTTGATTTTGTTACTTCTATATAATATCCGAAAACTTTATTATAGCCTACTTTTAATGATTTGATTCCTGTTCTCTCTTTTTCATTCTGTTCTAATTTATATATCCATTCTTTTCCTTTAGTGGCTGCTTCCCTGAGTTCAAACAATTCTTTACTGTATTTATCTTTAATAATATTACCTTCTTTAATAGATATAGGTGGTTCATCGATAATTGCATTATCTATAAGTTCATATATATCTTTTAAAGTATCTAATTCTCTACCTAAAGACAAAAGCAGTTCTGAAGATGTTTTACATAATATTTTTTTAATAGTTGGAAGAACTGAAATAGATTTTTTTAGAGAAATTAAATCTCTAGCGTTACAAGTTCCGTATACAATTTTACCTATTATTCTTTCAATATCGTATACGTTTTTAAAAAGCTCTTTTATTTCATCTACGACCATAAAATTATTGAATAAATAATCTACAGCATCTAATCTCCTTTTAATATCTTCAATGTTTATTAGAGGCTCTTCTATCCATCTTTTTAACATTCTACCGCCCATCGATGTCGAGGTACAATCGAGTAAACCGAATAAAGAACCTTTTTTACTTTTTCCTCTTATTGTTTCAGTAAGCTCTAGGTTTATTCGTGTATTAATATCTAACATCATAAAATTATCTATCGTATAGAAGGTAACATTATTTAAATGATTCAGTGATATTTTTTGTGTTTCATTTAAATAATTAATAAGTGTGCCTAATGATAGTACAGAATATACTTTTTCGTTTAATCCATATCCATCTAAAGATAAAACGGACATTTGATTTAAAATTGCTTCCTTAGCATCATTATATTCATAACTCCAATCACAATAGAGATTAACAATTGAATTAAATTTATTTTCAATTATTTTTACAATATCTTTTTTATTATATAAATAGTCATTTAATATTATTTCAGTAGGACGAATTTTAGCTAATTCATCAAATAATATATTAATTAATCGTTTTTCATTACATTTTATTTCAGTTGTGTATAATTCACCTGTGGTAACATCAACATATGAAATTCCTATTCCATTTGTATCCATGTATATGCTACAAAGATAGTTATTGTTTTTATCTTCTAAAACTTTTGTATCCGTTATAGTACCTGGCGTAATTATTCTAACTACATCTCTTTTAACAATGCCTTTTGCTTTAGACGGATCCTCTATTTGTTCACATATGGCTACTTTGTAGCCTTTTTTAACGAGTTTAGCTATATAGGCATCGGCAGAATGAAATGGTACTCCACACATAGGAGCTCTCTCTTTGTTACCACAGTCTCTACCTGTTAATGTGATTTCTAACTCTTTAGAAGCTAGAATTGCATCATCAAAAAACATTTCATAAAAGTCACCGAGCCTGAAAAATAAGATTGTATCTTTATACTTTTCCTTTATATTTAAGTATTGTTGCATCATTGGCGTTAAGTTCTTCAAATTATTTCCCTCCAATTTATATATACAGGTATATTATAACATATAAATAGTTTAGAATTTAAATAGGCTAAGGTAATCCCTAGCCTATTTAAGAAAGAACGTATTAGTTTATTAATTCACCTTCTAGTGTCCAAGTTTTAGGGTTTGTAATTTTAACTTTAACTAATTTACCTATTAAAGTTTTATCTCCTGGGAAATGAACAACTTTATTAGTCCTAGTTCTTCCCGTTACTTTAGTCTTATCAGTTTTACTTATTTCTTCAACTAATACCTCAACTACTTTATCTTTAAGCTCTTGATTAATTTCTAAACTTATAGGATAAATAGTATCTAATAGCCTTTGAAATCTCTTATGCTTAATATCATCAGGAACTTGATTTTCCATTTTTGCTGCTGGAGTACCTTTTCTTATGGAATAAAGAAATGTGAAAGCAGAATCAAATCTTACTTTTTTAACTACATCTAAAGTTTCTTCAAAATCTTCTTCTGTTTCTCCAGGAAAACCTACAATTATATCTGTTGTTATAGCAATACCAGGTATCGCTTTTTTTATTTTTTCTATTAAATTTAGATAATGTTCTTTTGTATATTTTCTATTCATGGCTTTTAATATTTTATTACTTCCTGCTTGAAAAGGTAAATGTATATGTTCACAAATTTTATCACATTCTTTAATTGCTAATATTAATTCATCAGAAAGATCTTTAGGATGAGATGTAGTAAATCTTATTCTTTCTATTCCTTCCACTTCGTTAACCATTCTTAATAGCTGTGCAAAACTAACTTTTTTATCTAAAGTCTTACCATAAGAGTTTACATTCTGCCCTAATAAAGTTACTTCTTTACAACCTTGCGCTGCAAGCTCATTAATTTCTTTTAAAATATCTTCTGGGAGCCTGCTTTTTTCACGACCCCTTGTATATGGAACTATACAATAAGTACAGAAATTATTACAACCATGCATGACATTGACGAAAGCTTTAAAGCCATATTTCCTTTTAGCTGGTAATCCTTCTATTATATCTCCTGAATCTTCCCAAACATCTATTATCATTCCAGAACTTTGTCTTGCATTAGCAATTAATTCTGGCAGTTTGTGTATATTGTGAGTACCAAAAACTATATCTACATGATTATACTTTTCTTTGATTAAATCTCTTATTTCTTTTTTCTGCATCATACAGCCGCAGACTGCAATCAGCATATCAGGTTTTTTATTTTTTAGTGTTTTTAAATGTCCAAGATTGCCATAAACCTTAAGTTCTGCATTTTCTCTTACAAGACATGTATTAAAAATAATCAAATCTGCTTCTTTAGGTGTGCTAGTTTCAATGTATCCAATATTTTCTAAAATTCCAGCCATTTTTTCAGAGTCGTGTTCATTCATCTGACAACCCCAAGTTTCTATATAATATTTTTTTCTCTGTAGATTACTTACTTTATCCAATATAAGATTCCTCCTCTTAATTGCTGCTAATTATATAATCCCTATAATTAAAGAATATTATAACAAATAATCTTGAAAAATAGAAGAGGGATTAATTTTTAAGATTTTTTTATAATCCATAGAAAATTATATTTCTTGATTAAAACACGGTACATCAAAAGTTTTGATATTCACTTCTTTTATTTAAAAAGGTTTTTATGTTATTATAATAATATCAATATATTTTTTCAACGTCGGGAAAAGGTTTTCAAAACAATTTATCTTTTATTTTATTTAAGGGGGTATTGTTATGAATTTATCTAAAAGAATATTATCAATGCAAGAATCACCAATTAGAAAATTAGTTCCCATAGCCGATGAAGCTAAGAAAAAAGGTAAAAAAGTTTATCATTTAAATATCGGGCAGCCTGATATTGAAACTCCTGATTGTTTTTTCAAGGCTATTAAGAATTTTGACCAAAAAGTACTAGCTTATACTAACTCACGTGGGATACCAAAATTAATTAAAAGTTTTATTAATTATTATAAAAATTATGATATACATTTTGAAGAAGATGAAATTCTTATCACAAATGGTGGTAGTGAAGCATTACTATTTGCTTTATTAGCAATCTGTGATTATGAGGATGAAATATTAGTTCCAGAACCGTTCTATACAAATTATAATGGATTTGGTACTTCAGCAGGAGTTAAAGTAGTTCCAATAACAACAAAAGCAGAGGATGGTTTCCACTTACCTGATAAGAAAGTAATAGAAAGTTTAATTACAAACAAGACTAAAGCCATTTTATTATCTAATCCTGGTAATCCAACTGGAGTTATTTATACTCCAGAAGAAGTAGATATGCTTAGAAATATAGCCAAGGAAAACGATTTATTTATTATAGCTGATGAAGTTTATAGAGAATTCGTATATGATAATTTTGAATATATAAGTTTTGCACATTTAGATGATATTAGAAACAGAGTAGTTATAATAGACAGCATATCAAAAAGATATAGTGCTTGTGGAGCAAGAATAGGATCAATTGCAAGTAAAAATAAAGAGCTAATTAAACAGGTTTTAAAACTTTGCCAAAGTAGACTTTGTGTTGCAACAATAGAACAAATAGGTGCATCTGAATTAGCCAATATATCTAGTGACTATTTTATAGATATTGTTGAAGAATATAAAAGAAGAAGAGATGTTGTATATGAAGCGTTATCTAAAATGGAAGGTGTAATATGTAAAAAACCACATGGAGCTTTTTATGTAATTGCTAAACTACCAGTGAAAAATGCAGAAGATTTCGTCAAATGGTTATTGAGCGATTTTGATGTAAATAATGAAACAGTTATGGTAGCGCCTGCCGAAGGATTCTATGCTACAAAAGGATTAGGTAAAGACGAAATAAGAATATCATATGTTCTAAATGAAAATGATCTAAAGAAAGCGATGAATATTCTAAATAAAGGACTTATCGAATATAAAAAAATTAACACCAAATAAGGTGTTGCTTAGAGGAAGCTAATTAGCTTTCCTCTTTTTTTATATTAATGTTCCTGTCTTAAAGTTCTTTCGTAGATTTCACATTTCTCCATATTACAATAACCATCAATATTGTGTATACATGTAATAGCTCCACACTTCTTTAGTCTACTAATTTGTAATGATTTAATATTTTTTGTAATACCTCTACTCATATATCAACCCCCCTTTGTTTTAGCGTAGTGTCAAAAGTTTAGAGCAAATTTGACACCCAAACATTGAAATTTGAATAATATATAGGTTTGGTTGTCTCCCCCCTCTTTGGATATACTTTAAGTAGCACCAAAAATATAAAAGAAATACAAAAGAAAGGAGAGACAAACCAAAAATGAAATCTTTAATTATTAACTTAACAAATACTATCAGAATTCTTTATGTTTTAGTAATTTATCTTCTAATCCCATATTTTAAAAATCCTATAAAACCTAGAACTAATAAACCAATAAGCAAACCATATAGAAAAATCGAAGTTGATACCGAACTTCCTATTATAGAAACAATTGAAGTTCCTAATTATAAAGA
>NZ_FQXO01000143.1 GCF_900129995.1 Caloranaerobacter azorensis DSM 13643
AATCGGAAAATCTCAAATTTTTAGTGCTTATTCTGAAATTCTTATAAATCAACGGACTATCGCCCTAAAAAATTTTCAAGTGCTAAATTTCTGTAATTTTTTATATTCTTCATAATCACTTTCACTCCAAGCAGTTAATTCATTAAATGTATGTAATTTATCTTGTACAAGATATTTCAATATGTCACCAGTCCTCGCACCTATCCCCTTTAATTCTCTTATCTTAACTTCAATTTGTCTGTCTTTATTATTCATCTTTTATCACTCTGTATATTTTAATAGTATCTTCCAATGGATCAAACGTATGATTACAAAAATCACAAGTAAGATCTTCAGGCATGTCAGTAAGAGTACGTAATAACTTTCCTTTAAATCTACTACATTCAAAACAATATACCTCATAGTTTGTCTCAAGAATTCCCATATCTTTAATTTCCTCTAAGATCTTATACATAGTTACTATATCTACATTTATTCTTGATTTTAATGCACTTGGATACACTCTGTCATTTAACTTCCAAGTTTTCATACTCTTACTAAGTTGTTTTATCTGATATTCAGTTAGATTGTATTTTGTTTTTAAGTTCTCGATAACATTCAATAAGATATCTGGTGACATAATCTATTCTCTCCTTATCTCCCAATTCATCATAATGCATAAAGAAACTATATTCTCGGTCTTTATAATTATGTTTAATTCCTATTTTTATTCCTTTCTCTGGCCATATCATTTTTACTGAAGGTAAATCTGAATTCGTTTCTATCCCTTCAATAAATTGCTTTAACATATCTTTAATTTTCTTCGTTTCATTATTGCTATTAAAAATATTTTGATTTGTATCTATAAGTTGCTCTAATTCCCCTAATATAGGTATTATCATTTCCTCATTACTTGAAGCATCTAAATATGCAATAGTTCCATTCCTCAATAGTTCTACTGCATATATGGAAACATCATCCTTTTCTTCCTTTATATAATTAACCACCGCTTTAAAATCTATAGTTGTTGTGGTAATATTTAGCAAATCATTTATCTTACTTACTACTTTATCAATAATATCGGCATAAAAAGTATGTCTAGTCTTATAATTAAGTCCTATCCTATCAAATCTAATTTCCAAAACATTTATCTCATTATCTATTATGGCCAAAACATTGTACTTTACATACTGATTTATATCCTCTAATTCTCTGTTTTTTAATAAGAAATTAAATTTTAAATATACTTTATTTCCTTCTACTCTTAATGTAGGCCTATCTCCTTCGGTACTAATAAAATCATACATTGTACTATCTTTTTTATACATTAATATCTTATTTTCATCAACTAAATCTTGTATTATATCAAATTTAAATTCTTTTACTTCAAAAATCACACTATGTCTATATGCTTTGTTAAACTCGAATTCTTCAATATACTTATAACAAATTTTTTTATCATCATTTTTCAATATATATTCAATTTTACTATCAATATCGTCAATATATGATACATTCATAATAAAAGAAATTTGTCCTTTTGGTGATACTCTCTTATCATTAATTATTAATCCATCTTTGGATAATTGCTTAAGTATATTTTTTTTAAAATAATTAGGATATACATTCTTTACAGTATCTACTAAACAATTAATATATCTTTCAAAACTCATTCCTATCCCCCTATTTTATATACGATAATCTAATCTTAATTAAACATATTATATCATAATTTACAAT